>NZ_DASVFL010000087.1:0-4783 GCF_036380075.1 Lentzea sp.
AAAAGCCAAGAGCCAAAGCCAAGAGCGAAAAGCCAAGAGCGAAAAGCCAAGAGCGAAAAGCCAAGAGCGAAAAGCCAAGAGCGAAAAGCCAAGAGCGAAAAGCCAAGACTGCTCGGCTTCGCCTTCGCGTCTGGCTCGCCTTCGGCTTCGCGGTTCCCTGGGGATCGCGGACGGGCTGCTGCGCACAGGAGCTCGCGCAGCAGCGCGACCGGACGGGAATCCGCTAGATGCGGACCACCACCTTCTGGAACGACGACCTGCCGGACGCCTGCACGGTCCGGGTCGTGCCGTCCGCGTTGTGCACCACCACGGTCCAGTTGCGCTTGGACACCTTGCCGGGGAACCAGCCCTTGGCCGGGTGGATGGTGACCGAGTCGCCGTCCTGCACGATGCGGGTGCGGGCCGACAGCTTGCGGCCGCCGTCCTCGTACAGCGAGAACTCGCCCTTCGCGCCGGCCGTCACGTGCACGGTCAGCTCCTCGGCCTTGTTCTGGGCGTCGTTGGCCACGTTGTTCGTGCGCTCCACCAGCACGCCGCCCGAGCGCAGGAACACCGGCATGGTGTCCAGACCCGCGCTGACGGTCGCCCAGGTGCCGCCCTGGTAGACCTGCCCGGTGAAGTAGTCCGTCCACTGGCCCGGCGGGAACCAGACCCGCGTCGAGGCGGTGTCACCGGGCGTGGTGATCGGCGCGACCAGCATGTCCGGTCCCAGCAGGAACTGGCTGTCCACAGTGGAGTACGCCTCCGGGCTGCCCGGGTACTCCAGGTAGGCCGGGCGCACCATCGGCACGCCGGTGCGGTTCGCCTGCTCCGCCAGCGAGTAGAGGTACGGCACGAGACGTTCCCGCAGGTTCAGGAACTTCGTGGCGGACGCGTTGGCGGCCGCGCCGTACTGCCACGGGAGCCGGTCGCTGTGGTTGCTGTGCAGGCGCGTGATCGGCTGGAACACGCCGAGCTGCACCCACCGCGCGTACATGTCGTCCGGCATCTTGGTGGTCCAGCGCAGCTGGCCGTTGTCGAGGTACTGCTCCGACCCGCGCAGGCCGGTGGTGTCGTTGTGGCCGCCGATGTCGTGGCTGATGTTCGACATGCCCGTCGACACGCCCTCGTTGGACGTGTAGGCGATGGTGCCCTTCAACGTGCCCCACGTCGACGACGTGTCGCCGGTGAAGTGCAGCGTCGAGCGCTTCTCCGCCCACGGACCCGTCGGCAGCGCGCCGCCGCCGCTGTACCCGCCGGCCTGCAGCGAGCCGAAGCCGCGGGAGAACGCGAACGAGCCCATCTTCGCGTACTGCTCGTTGATCCACGTGTCCGGCGTGACGCCGCGCTTCGACGAACCCGAGGCGTCACAGCACCAGTCGAGCCACCAGAAGTCGGTGGGCATCTTGCCGTGCAGCTCCACGTACGCGCGCAGCTGGTCCGGGTCGCCCCAGTCGAAGCTGTAGTTGTCCACGCCGTCGCGGGTGCCGGTCTTGACGAGCTTGCCCTTGGCGGTGGCCTGCGCCTTCGCGAAGTCCGGGTCGTTGCCCTGGATGCTCGGGTGGATGTTCAGCGTGCTGTGCAGGCCCTCGCCGTGCGCCCAGTCCAGGAACCCCTGCGGGTCGGGGAACTTGTTCCGGTCCATCTGCCAGCCGTTCCACCGGTTCTGCGCCTTGAAGTCGGTGTCGATCACGAGGACGTCCAGGGGGACGCCGTTCTGGCGGAACGCGGGCAGGATCCGGTCGCGGAAGTCCGCGGCCGTCCTGTCGATGTACTCGGAGTACCAGACTCCGTAGGCCCAGCGCGGCAGCAGCTTCGCCCCGCCGGTCAGCGTCGCGAGGTCGCCCAGCGCGGTCTTGTAGTTCTGGCCGTAGCCGAACACGTACCCGTCCTGGTACGGCTGCGCGCCCTTGTTCGCCCGCAGCGTGCCGTCGCGCAGCGCGGAAGGCGTGTCGTCGAGCGTGAACCAGCCGTCGCGGTAGAGCAGGCCGGGGTAGAGGCGCGGGTCGCCGTTGTCGCCGTTGTAGCCGTCCAGCGAACGCCGGTAGCCGCCCAGCGCCAGGTGCTGCGTCGAGGTGTTGACCCCGATCGTGTCGAGGTTGACGTGGCAGCCGGTGTCCGGGCAGGCGACGGTGAGATCCGACGAGCCCGCGGGCAGCGGTACCTGGAGCGTCGCGGTCGCCCACGTCGCCCAGTTCGCCGTGGTGGGCAGCGTGTACGGCTGTCCGTTGACCAGCACGGTCCGCGCCTGGTACTTGCCGTCGCCGCCGGTCCCGTTGGCGTAGCGCACGACGACCGGGTACGTGCCGGCGGAGGGCACGCTCGTGACGCGCTGGACGAGCTTCGTGCCGCCGACGAGCTCGGCCACGAAGCCGGTGCCCGCGAAGCCCGCGTGCTCGTCGGCGATCTTCGCCGCGCCGCTGACCACGCCGTTCTCGGCCTCGCAGCTCGTGCCGAAGCGGCACTCGTCGGTGGCCCTGACGCTCGGGTACGCCTGTCCGGCGGTGAGCAGGGCGAGGCTGTCAACGTTGACGTTGCCCGAGTCGCCCGCGCCGCGGGTGAGCGCGACGCGGTGTTCGCCCGCGGTCAGGTCGACCTCGGTCTCGGCGGTCCGCCAGTCGTTCCAGTCGTTGCCGCGGGGCAGCGTGACCTGCTTCGGCGCCTGCCCGTCGACGCTCAGGCTGAGCGTGCGGTTCTCGTGCTTGCCGTCGCCGCCCTGGCCGTTCGCGTACCGCACGACGACCCGGTGCCTGCCCGCACTCGTCGCGCGCACGGTGGCCGTGACGCCGTTGTTGGTGTACTCGAAGCCGGCGACGAACCCGGACCCGGTGAGGCCGGGGTGGTCCGCCGCGACGAGCATGCCCTCGCGTGCCTGGTCCTCGGCCTCGCAGAGCTGCCCGGTCGCACAGACCACCCGCCGCCACGGGGACGCGGTCGTGCCACCGGCCTTGAGCTCGAGGTTATCCGCGCGGAACGGGCCGGAGCCCACGCGGTAGCGCAGGGTCAGCGCGGAGGTGGTGATGACCAGCCAGCCGTCCGTGACCCGCGACGTGTAGGACGGGGTCGGGAAGGTGCGGTTTACAACGTTGTAAGTCGCTGCGTTCTCGAAGCGGCTGTCTCCGGCGTACTCCGTTCGCACGAGGGTGGGGGAGAGGATCTGGAACCTGGCCTGTCCCGACGTGACCGTGCCGTTCGGCTGGGCGGTCGCGGGGGCGGGAAGGCCCAGGGTCAGCAAAGCCAGCAGGGGGATGACTGTTGCGCGTTTCCGCATCGTTCTCCTCGTCTGACGCCGTCGGCTTCCGAGGTGTTCAGGCACCTGAACGTTCTTCACCTTGGCCTTGCCGTGTGGAGCGATCAAGACGCCAGTCGGAGCAGCGACCGGGCGAACGACCGGTCGAGCGCGTTTGTCCTCCGCCGTCGCGGGCATCTCAGGTCCCGGCGAGCGGGGAGGAGCCCGATGTACGCGGATGACCTGGTGCGGCCGTGGTGGGAGGCCCTGGACCTCGACTGCCCGCTGTTCGACGTCCACACCCACGTCGGCACGAACGACCCCAGCGGCTTCTCCGCCACCGCCGACGAGGTCCGGTCCGCGTTGTCGCTGGTGGGCGCGGAGGCGGCGGTGTTCCCGCTGACCGAACCGGACGGCTACCGCGCCGCGAACGACGCGGTGCTGCGGGAGCCGGGGCTCGTGCCGTTCTGCCGGGTCGCGCCGGGGGACGACCCGGCCGGCGAGGCGCGCCGGTGCGTGGAGGCCGGCGCCGCCGGGATCAAGCTGCACCCGGCGAGCGACGAGTTCGCGCTCGACGACCCGGAGCTCACCGGCGTCCTCGAACTGGCGCACGAGTTGCGACTGCCGGTCGTCGTGCACGCCGGGCCGGAGATCGACCCGTTCGGCGACACGCTGCTCGCGGTGCTGGACCGGTTCCCCGGCGCCCGGTTCGTCCTCGCGCACGCCGGCCTGACCGACCTGGCGTGGCTGGCAGGGCACCCGGCGGACGGCCTGTTCTTCGACACGTCGTGGTGGAGCCCCACCGACCTGGTCACGCTGTTCGGCACGATGCCGCCGGGCAGGGTGCTGTTCGGCAGCGACGTGCCGTACTCGACGCCGACCTGGGGCGCGCACGCCACCGCCCGCTGCACCCGGTACCTCGGCCTGGACGACACCCAGGTCGCGGGTGTCCTCGGTGGACAGTCACGCCGCCTGGTCGACCGGGCCGAGCCCCTCGACCTCGGTCCCGCTCCCGGCCACGTGCCGCCGCTGGACCCGTTGCTGGAACGGCTCCAAGTCTACCTCGCGGCGGGTGTCGAGGCCACGAAGCGCGGCGAGTCGCCGGGCCAGATGCTCGACCTCGCCCGGCACTGCTGCCGCGTGCGGCCCGGCCACCCGCACCGCGCGGTCTTCGAGTCGGTGCGGGAGCTGCTCGACCGGTACGAGAAGCACGCGCCGCAGATGAGCACCGGCAACGAGTACGCGCCCGGCTGGGACCTGATCGCGACGGCCGCGATCGTCGCCCGTACGCCGGGGACGCCCCTGCCGGACCTCTAAGCATCTGGCCAGAAGTCTTGTCCGAAACCTGGGGGTGGCCAGGGGCTGGTCCAGGGTGCGGCGGTGGTGAGGTTCTGCTCGGTGGTGCGGTCGCGGAAGTAGGCGTGTGCCTGGCGGACGCGGCCGGCCATCGTGGCGGGTGCGGTGTTGGCGATGTGGCGTTTGAGTCCGGCCCAGATGCGTTCGACGGGGTTGTCCTGCGGGCTGTATTTCGCGCCCTCGATCAGCATCAAGCGTGGGTGTTCGGTCAGCCACCGC
>NZ_DASVFL010000088.1:0-3583 GCF_036380075.1 Lentzea sp.
TCGTGTTCCACGTCAACTACCTCGGCGGCGACATGCCCACGTTCGCTCTCAACTTCTCCCGGCCCGGCGCCCAGGTCGCCGCGCAGTACTACTCGTTCCTGCGCCTGGGTGTCGAGGGGTACACGCGCGTCCAGCAGTACAGCCGCAACGTGGCGACGAGCCTGGCCGACCGCATCGCCGCCCTCGGCCCGTTCCGGCTCCTCACCCGCGGCGACCAG
The DNA here is from genome assembly GCF_036380075.1 of Lentzea sp. Classification (NCBI taxonomy): domain Bacteria; kingdom Bacillati; phylum Actinomycetota; class Actinomycetes; order Pseudonocardiales; family Pseudonocardiaceae; genus Lentzea; species Lentzea sp. Next base: position 219 of record NZ_DASVFL010000088.1, read on the forward strand.
CTCCCCGTCTTCGCCTTCACCCTGGCCGACGGTGAGACCGGATTCTCAGTCTTCGACGTCTCCGCAGCCCTGCGCGAACGCGGCTGGCTCGTACCCGCCTACACCTTCCCGGCCCACCGCGAGGACCTCGCCGTCCTCCGCGTCGTCGTGCGCGCCGGATTCACCCACGACCTCGCCGACCTGTTGGTGGAGGACCTCGCCCGAAGCCTGCCTGCGCTGCGGGCGCAGGACCGGCCACGCCACGGCGCCGGCTCCGCCGCGTTCTCCCACGGCGCGGAACCCCGCTGAGGTCCCGGAGCCGCCCCGCCATCCGGCGCAACGTGAAGCACGCGTCGCGTTTTGTCCGGCTCGGTCGAGGTACCTGGGTCCTGTGATGCCAGCCGAACGACACCACCATCCGATCGAGTCGGATTCCGCTGACCGGTGGCACACGTATGAGCTGGTCAGCGGCGTTCCCGACATCAGGGAGGTCCGCCGATGGGTACGAACGGTGCTCGCGAACCTGACTGAAGGCGATCTTCTGGACGTACTGCTGGTGATCAGCGAGCTGGCATCGAACGTGTTCGACCACGCCGCGTTTCCGGCACGCCTCAAGGTGAGGAAGTCGGAGGACCCGTGCGTGGTCGGCATCGTCGCCGAGGACGCGTCGCCCGCCCTGCCCCAGCTGCGGACCGGCTCACCCGGCTCGACACGCGGACGCGGTCTGGTGATGGTGAACCGGCTCGCGCAGCAGTGGGGCTTCGCGCGCCGGGAAGCCGGCAAGTCCGTGTGGGCCGTCCTGCCCTGCGCCACCGTCACCTGACCGGCACGCGCCCCCTACCGTCGCATCTGCGGCGGCACGGCAGGCGCGGCACCGACGGCGGCAAGTGCGTCGGACAAGTCCGCGTACAGCGGGAGCACCATGTCCATCCCCGTGACGGCCAGGGGCGTGCGCACGGCGTGATGCGCTGCCACTACCGCGAACGGGACATCGCGAAGCCGGGCGGCTTCCTGCACCGTCGTCAGCAGGGTCATCCCGGACGACCCGAAGAAGGTCACGTCCCGGAGGTCGACGACGAGTCCGAGCGGGGTGCGTTCCAGGGCCTCGACGGCCGTGGTGAGCGGTGACCGCTCCGTCACCATGTCGATCTCTCCCGCCATCACGACGACGGCGACACCGGCGTGGTCCACCAGCTGCGTGGTCAGTACGTCCAAGGCTCCGTTGTTCCGGCTGTTCATCGCGCTCCTCTCGGCCCACCGCGAGAAGCGCCGACGCGAGCCGCTGCCCAACCCGGAAAACCTGTAGATGCACCTCGACTGCAAGGTTGTCGTTTCAGGACCAACCTTCGACAGTATGCCTCTACGCGGCTGTCCGCAACCGGGACTGGTTCGTCCCACCACGAACCGGAGGACGTCGGCTCACGCGTCGCGGGAGGCCGGCGGCTCGGGAAACGTCGGCTGGACGTCCAGAACCTGGCGCAGCTCGCTGACCTCCAGCGGGCGCAGCACGGCCGAGTGGTCGGCGATCACGACGAAGCGGTTCCCGGCTTCTCGCGCACGCTCGTCGCTGCACACCAGCACCCTGAGGCCCGCCGAGCCGATGTAGTCCACCCCGCGCAGGTCGAGGAAGAGCACAGCCGGCCCGGCGTCGAGCTGGGCATCGATGCACTTGGTGAACACGTCTTCGTTGCTGAGGTCGATCTCACCGCGGACCACGACGACCGGAACGCCGTCACGCCCGTGCACCTCGATGCTGAGAGGTGCGGCGTTGTCGCGCAACGGAGCCCCCATTCACAGCCCTTCCCGTCGTAATCGTCTTCATCGTGTGGCCGGCCACCGCCCATGTGTTCGTTCCGCGGCGGGGTGCGGTTCGAACACGGTGCCCGTCGTGGGCGGGACCGTCTTCCCCGTCAGCGCCGCGAGGCGGAACAGAGGTCCCACGAGCACGTCGTACAGCCACGGCAGGAAGCGGAATCCCGCGATGACGAGCGGGTTCGCGGGACCGACCGGCACCGAGACGTTCCGCCGCGGACGGCCGGCCAGCCGGACGATCGCGGCGGCGACCCGCTCGGGGCTCAGCACCGGAACCGGTGGCCGCGCGGCGCGGCCGGTGTAGTTGGCGGCCTGGTCGTAGATCGGCGTGTTGATGCTGCCAGGACTCACGATGCACACGTGCACGCCTGGCTCGTCGCGCGTCTCCTGTTGCAGAGTGCGCAAAACGGCACGCTGTCCCCACTTCGCCGTGGAGTAGGCGCCCATCTGCGGCACGGTGATCGAGCCGAGCAACGAGTTCACGCCGATGAACACACCGGTGCGCTGGCGGCGCATGACCGGCAGGACCGCCTGTGCGAGGTGCAGCGTGCCGTGGATCGCGGTGTCCACGACCGACGTGAACACGTCCGACGGCATCTTCTCCACGGTGCCGTACCCCATCGTCGTCGCGGTGTGCACGACGACGTCGATCCGCCCGTGGCGGTCGAGGGTCTGCCCGACGATCCGCCCCGCGCCGCCAGGATCGCCGATGTCGTCGGCGATGACGTCGACCGCGGCGACCGCCACCGCCCGGCAGGCCTTCTCCGCGGCGTCGAGCGCGTCACCGCTGCGGGAGACCAGGACCACGGCGTCCCCGCGCGCGGCGAACGCCACCGCGGCGGCCAGCCCGATTCCGCTGCTCGCGCCCACCACGAGCACCACCCGGCCGCTCACGGGCTCAGCACGACCTTGATGCAGCCGTCGCTCTTGGCGCGGAACATGTCGTAGCCCCGCGCGGCCTCGGCGAGCGGGAGGCGGTGGGTGGTCAGGTCCAGGGTGCCGAGCGGGTCGGCCGGGTCCATCACCAGCGGCAGGATCTCGTCGGTCCACCGGCGCACGTGGGCCTGCCCCATCCGCAGCTGGATGCCGCGGTCGAACATCTCCATCATCGGCATCGGGTCCTGCTCGCCGCCGTACACGCCGGACACCGAGACCGTGCCGCCGCGCCGCACACCCTTGAGGGCGGCGTGCAGGGCGTCGAGGCGGTCCAGCGCAACCTTGTCGATCACCTTCTGGGCGATCTTGTCGGGCAGCAGGCCCGCGGCCTTCTGGGCGGCGGCGACCAGGCCTCCGCCGTGGGCCTCCATGCCGACGGCGTCGATGGTGGCGTCCGGCCCGCGGCCGTCCACCATGTCGACCAGCGCGGCGGCCAGGCCCTCGGCTCCGTCGAACTCGTCGAAGTTGACGGGTTCGGCGCCGTGGCGTTCGGCCAGCGCGAGGCGTTCGGGCACCCGGTCGACGCCGATCACGCGGCCGGCGCCGAGCTGCCTGGCGATCCGGACGGCGAACTGCCCGACCGGGCCGAGCCCGAGCACCGCGACGGTGCCGCCGGGCGGGACGTCGGCGTAGCGGAC
>NZ_DASVFL010000089.1:0-9053 GCF_036380075.1 Lentzea sp.
GTGGGGCGGGGCAGCGGTGGCCGTGGGGGTGGTGGAGCTGCTCGCCTACGGCGTAAGTCCAGTCGTGGTGCCCGCCGCGGCGCTCGGGGTGCGGGTGTTCGCGTACGTGCGCGGGGAGCTGGCGTTGGGGCGGGCGTTGTCGGTGTTCGCCGTGCTGTGCCTGGGGTGGCCGGTGGTGGTGTTCGTGAGCGGTCCGCCGGAGTGGCGCGGGCCGGTCGTGGTGGCGGCGGCGCTGCTGGTCGCCTGCGCCGCCGCCCCGGTGGGTGCTAGACGAGAGCGGGTTCTTCGTTCCCCACGGCCTTGATGGCCCTGCGGACCGGCACGAAGATCAGCAGGACGAAGCCGGCGACGAAGAAGATGATCAGGGCGAGGATGGCGGGGCGCAGGCTGCCGGTGGCCTGGCCGACGCCCGCGAACACCAGCGGGCCGAGCCAGCTGGTGGAGCGCTCGCCGACCTCGTAGAGCGAGAAGTACTGCGCTTCGCGGCCGGGCGGCACCATCTGGCTGAACAGGCTGCGGGACAGGGCGTTCGTGCCGCCGAGGACGATGCCGATGCCGGCGGCGACGAAGTAGAACTGGAGCTCGTCGCCGGCTTTGACGAAGAACGCTGCGGTGATCACGGCGATCCACACGACCAGGGAGCCGAGGATCGTCTTCTTGGCGCCGACGCGCTTGGCGACGAAGCCGTGCAGGACGCCGCCGATGAAGGCGACGAACTGGACGATGAGGATGACGGTGATCAGCGTCTGCTGTTCGAACTTGAGCTCGACGCTGCCGTACTGGGCGGAGACGTTGGCGACCGTGGCGATGCCGTCGGTGTAGATCAGGTAGGTGCCGAGGAACGCCAGGGTGAGCGGGAACGCCTTGGCCTGCCTGAGGGTGACGCCCAGTTCCTTGAAGCCGGCGGAGACCACGGAGGCGCCGTGTTCGCCGCCGTGGGGGCGCTGGTGCTCGGTGAGGGCGCGGAGCGGGATGATCGTGAACGCCGCCCACCAGATGCCGGAGATGACGAACGCGATGCGCGCGGCGTCGCCGGAGGTGATGCCGAGGGCGTCGGCGGAGAGCGTGATGCCGAGCTGGATGGCGAGGGCGACGCCGCCGCCGAGGTAGCCGAACGCCCAGCCGCGGCTGGAGACGGCGTCGCGCTCGTCGGGCTTGGCGATCTCGGGCAGGAAGGCGTAGTAGACGACGACGCTGGCGCCGTAGCAGATGTTGGCGATGACGAAGAAGAGGACGCCGAGCTTCCAGTTGGTGCCTTCGACGGCGGCGAGCGCGATGGTGGCCGCGGAGCCGGTGAAGGCGAAGAAGCCGAGCATCTTCTTCTTGTTCTGGGTGCGGTCGGCGATGGCGCCCATGACGGGCAGCACGACGACCTGGATCACGGTGGCGACGGAGAGCAGGTAGCCCCACAGCGAGCCGGCGGGGAAGTGCAGTCCGAGGAACGTGACGTCGCAGTTGACGAGCGCGTTGTCGTTGGCGCAGGGGGCGGACCCGTTGAGCGCGGTGTCGGCCTTGGCGGCGTTGGTCGCGATGCTCGTCAGGTACAGCGAGAGGAAGACGGTGATCACGGACGTGGGGAACACGGAGTTCGCCACGTCGTACCAGACCCAGCCGCGTTGTTCCTTGCGGCGGCTGGTGGTGTTGGCGTCGGCGGCGTCGTCGCCCTTGACCTTCATGTCGGCGGACTGTACTTGTCCGCCGAGTCGTCCCATGAGCGACTGTCCAACCTGTTACCAGCTGTTGCGGGAGCGGAGAACGTCGCGCAGGAGGTCGGGCCGGTCGGTGACGAGTCCGTCGACTCCGAGGTCGAGCAGGGCGCGCATGTCGGCTTCGTCGTCGATCGTCCACACGTGCACTTCGAGGGCTCTGCGGTGGGCGGCGCGGACGAACTTGGCGTCGACGACCTTGAGGCGTCCCTGGGAGACGGGGACCTGGGCGACCTGGCCGCGGACGGCGAGTCCGGCGAGGGGGACGCGTCCGGCGGCCCAGAGGGCGCCGGCGGAGCGGGGGCCCATGGAGGTGAGCAGGCCGGGTCCGCCCTGGCGGCGCAGGCGGGCGAGGCGGTTGTCGGAGAAGCTGGCGAGGCAGACGCGGTGCAGTGCCCCGGTCTTGGTCAGCAGGTCGAGGATGGGGTCGACGGCGCTCTCGGACTTGACGTCGATGTTGAAGAACGTGTCGGGGAGCTCCTCGAGGACGTCGGCGAGGCGGGCGACGGGTTCGCGGCCGCCGACGCGGGCGTGCCGGACCTCGGTCCAGGGGAGGTCGGCGACGCGGCCGTGGCCGTCGGTGGTGCGGTCGAGGGTGTCGTCGTGGTGGACGACGACCTCGCCGTCGGAGGTGGCGTGGACGTCGGTCTCGAGGTAGCGGTAGCCCTCCTGCACGGCGCGGCGGAAGGAGCTCAGCGAGTTCTCCATGCCGGTGAGGTCGTCGACGTGCCAGCCGCGGTGGGCGAAGGCGCGGGGCCGGGGGCCTGCGAGGTAGGGGTGGGTCACGGGGCGAGTCTGCCTGGTGGGGGTGGCTCCGGGGTGGACGGTGGGTGGCGTGGCTCTTTCTTCTTGTCTTCTATTGCTTCAGTGTTGTCTAAAATCAGACCTGTCGGCCGTCTCGTCCACAGAAACGTCACAAGTGAACAAAGCAATGGAACCCGAGGGAGCCTTTCGACCATCGAAGGGTCGAGGGACGCCGGGCAGGGGAGATGTCGTTGAAGCGCGAACAGCCGAAGCAGCCGCACCGCCGCGCGACGGGCAGGGGTGGTCAGTCCTCGCCGGAGAACAGCACCACCGGGCCCGCCGGTACTGTCCGGATCCCTACGAAGGTAGTGGTTTCTGGCGCGTCGCTGGAGGTCAAGCGCCGTCATTCGCTACCGTCGCGCGCCATGGAGCGGTCCATGGAGGCGGATGAGCCGAGGCACTGCGCGTGGTGCGGGAGGCGGTTGCCGGGGAGTGGACGGATCGGGCGGCCGCGGCGGTACTGCGCCCAGCCGTGCCGGCAGCGTGCCTACGAGCGGCGGGCCGCGTTGCAGCGGGGTGGTCTTCCCGAGGACGCGGTGGTGTTGTCGACCGCGGAGCTGGCTGATCTGCAGGACCGGCTGTTCCAGCTGCGGTGTGCCGCGGAGGACGTGGTGACGGCGGCGCAGGACGGGGCGGAGAACGAGGAGCTGAGGAAGCTCGCGGCGGAGTTGGTGGAGTCGGCGAAGGGGTTGGAACGGCTGCGTTAGCCGTTCGGGCAACTGCGAACCAACCGGCGTAGCGGGTTGCTTACGTCCGGTGATCGGACGATCATGACGCGCGTGATGTCCTACTGCCGCACGGTGCTCGACCGCGCGGGCGTCGCCTATGCCGTGACGGATGCGCGCGGGAACCTGTTGTGGTGCAACCGCGCCATGGGTGTTGTGCTGGGTGTTCCGGTGGAGCAGGCGTACGGGCGGTCGTTGCCGGCGCTGCTTCCGGGGGCGCCGGAGCTGCCGTCGCCGGTGCGGGAGGTGCTGGTGCCGGGGCCGAAGTGGCTCGAGGTGCGGTGCACCCGTCTGGGTGACGACTTGATGTACGAGGTCGTGGACGTGTCGGCGTGGCGTGATCGTGAGTTGACGGTGACGCAGGAGGCGGACGCGTTGCGGCGGGCTCAGGCGCTGGGGCGCATGGGCACGTGGGAGTGGGCGATCACCGAGGACCGGGTGACGTGGTCGGACACGTTGCTGGAGATGTTCGGGTTCGAGCCGGGGACGGCGTTCGACTTCGAGCTGTACTCGCGGCTGGTGCACCCCGAGGACCTGCCGATGATCGAGGAGACGCTGGATGCGGCGTTGAAGACGGGGTCGGTGTTCACGTACACGCATCGGATGTTGCGTCCGGATGGTGCGGAGCGGGTGTTCGAGTGTTTCGGTGAGGTCGTCGTGGGGGACGACGGGGCGCCGTTGCGGGCGTTGGGGACGGCGCATGACGTGACGCAGTCGTCTCGGGTGCACGACGAGCTGGTGAGGATGGCGGAGCAGGATCCGTTGACGGGGTTGCCGAACCGCAGGGCGTTGACGCGGGCGCTGGAGCAGGAGCTGGCGGCGGGTGTGTCGGGTGCGTTGCTGGTGCTGGACCTGGACAACTTCAAGGACGTCAACGATCTGCGTGGTCATGCGGTGGGTGACCGGGTGATGCGGATGCTGGCGTCGGCGTTGCAGTCGCGGCTGGGTGATCGGTTGATCGCGCGGTTGGGCGGGGACGAGTTCGCGGTGGTGTTGCCGGGGGCGTCGCCTGCGGACGCGTCGGCGGTGGCGGATGGGTTGCGGGACGCGGTGGCGGGTTTTCCGCTGGCGGGGATCGGGACTCCGGCGCGGATCACGGTGTCGACGGGGCTGGCGGAGTTCGGTCCGGGTGACTCGTGGGAGCTGGTGCTGGCGAACGCGGATCTGGCGTTGTACGCGTCGAAGGCGGCGGGCCGGGACCGGGTGACGGTGTACGAGCCGAACCACTACGCGGACACGGTGAAGCGGGTCAGTGTGCTGGACCGGTTGCGGTCGGCGCTGGCGGGTGGCGGGCTGGCGTTGTACGGGATGCCGATGGTGGAGCTGACGACGGGTCAGACGCTGGGGCACGAGTTGTTGCTGCGGTTGGAGGACGGGCAGGAGCCGTATCTGGGTCCTGCGGACTTCCTGCCGGTGGCGGAGCGGTCGAACCTGATCCTGGAGGTGGACCGGTGGGTGTTGACGACGGCGATCGACGCGTTGGTGGCGGAGCCGGACTCGCGGTTGCGGTTCAACGTGAACGTGTCGGGGCGGACGTTGGAGGATCCGGACTTCGGTGACTTCGTGCTGGACAAGCTGGGTCGTGCCGGGGTGGCGCCGGGGCGGCTGGGGTTGGAGATCACGGAGACGGCGGCGGTGACGAACCTGGACGCGGCGGTGACGTTGGCGACGCAGCTGCGGAGTTTCGGGTGCCGGATCACCCTGGACGACTTCGGGTCGGGGTTCGGGTCGTTCGTGCACCTGAAGCACCTGCCGATCACGGGGATCAAGATCGACGGTGAGTTCGTGAAGGGGATCGAGACCAACGACGCGGACGCGGTGCTGGTGTCGGGGATCGTGCAGATCGCGAACGGGCTGGGGTTGTCGGCGGTGGCGGAGTGGGTGGAGCGGCCGTCGCAGGTGGAGGCGTTGCGCAGGTTGGGTGTGCGGGTGGGGCAGGGGTTCCACCTGGGCAAGCCGGTGCCGTTGCGTGACGTGGTGAGCGCGGAGCGCATGCGGCCGAATGGCGCATTGTCGTCTCGGGTGGTCGGAGCAGAGGATGGTGCGCGCTCCTGATCCCCTTGTGATGGGTTGCCCGTGTCGTCTTGTGGTGTGCGTCGTCTTGAGTTGAGTGTCGCCGATCCCGAGTTGTCGGTGGATTTCTTCGCCGGTGTGCTGGGGTGGACGGTGATCGCGGAGCCCGGTGGGTCGTTCTCGGGCTGGGTGGGTGATCGGCTCGCGGCTCAGGTCGTGGCGGGGGACGCGGGGTGGCGGGTGGTGTTCGGCGGTGCGGGGCCGCGGGAGCTGGAGCTGAACTCCTCTGTGGACTCGGGGAGGGTGTTGCACGGTCCGTGGGCGCCGGTGCCGAGGCATGGTGAGCCGTGCTGGGTGGAGGTGGCGTCGCCGGAGGCCGGGTACTGGGCGCGGGAGCTGGGGTGGGTCGCGTCGGGTGGGGTGTTCTCGTCGTTGCGGCACGGTGATCCGCGGGTGGTCGCCGGGATGTCGTCCGGTGACGGGCTGCTCGGCGGCTGGGGTGTGTTCTTCGCTGTCGACGATGTCGCGGCGGCGTGTGGGCGGGTGTCCGAGATGGACGGTGAGGTGGTGGCGCCGCCGTCGTCGTCCGCGGCCGGGGTGGTGGCGGTGGTGTCGGGTCCGAAGGGCGGGCGGTGTGCGTTTCTGGAGCGGCCCGCCGGCTGGGGCGGGGCTCGTCAGGGCGCGTAGCGGGCGGCGGTGTCGGTGGCGCGGCGGTGCAGGGCGTCGCGCAGCCACGGGGGTTCGAGGGCTTCGGCGTGGGTGGAGAGCTGCCAGAGGGCCCATTCGGCGTGGCGGGTGTCCTGGAAGGTGACGTGGAGGCGGAGCCGGCCGTCGGGGTCGGTGTGTTCGGTGTGGACGGCGACGGCGGTGACGAGGAGGTCGTCGCGGCGGTCGGGGTGCAGTCGCACGTGGACGGTGACCTGGTCGGTGCCGGCGCGGAAGCGGGTGCCGCGGTCGGTCCAGGCGCGGCCGAGGTCGACGGTGTCGGGGCGGTGGGCGGGTTCGTCGAGCTCGCGGGCGGCGTGGACGCGGGTGAGCCGGTAGGTGCGGTCGGCGCCGTCGCGGGTGGCGAGCAGGTAGGTGTGGTCGCGGACGGTGACGAGTCCGATGGGGTCGACGGTGCGCCATCGGGGTTGTTCGCCGGTGGCGGCGTAGTGGATGCGGAGTTTGTGGCCGGTGACGACGGCGCGGCGGATCTCGGTGATGACGGTGTCGGGGATGTCGTCGTCTTCGGTGGTGGTGCGGCGGGACAGCAGGTCGGTGTCGGGGTCGACGAGGAGTCGTTCGGCGACTGCGGTGGCGGTCTCGCGGTGGTCGTCGGGCAGGGCGTCGAGGACTTTGAGCATGGCGGAGGCGAGGGCGGAGCCGAGTCCGAACGCGCGTGCGCCGCGGCGTGATCCGGCGATGAGCAGGGCGAGGGCCTCGTCGTGGGTGAGGCCGGTGAGCTCGGTGCGGAAGCCGGGCAGCAGGGAGAACCCGCCGTGGCGGCCGCGGTCGGCGTAGACGGGGACGCCGGCGGCGGAGAGCGCGTCGATGTCGCGCAGGACGGTGCGGGTGGAGACTTCGAGCTCGCGGGCGAGGGTGGTGGCGGAGAGCCGGCCGTGGCGGCGCAGCAGCAGGACCAGTGACACCAGCCGGTCGGCACGCACGTCGCGGAATCCTACGGAATACACGACAGGGGGTGTCGTGTTTCGCGGGAATGCTCGTGCCTGCCGGTGGGACTGGCCGCCGGTGGGTGCGAATGGAGTGACGTGGCTGTGGAACGCACGACGGTGAACCCTTGGCCGTGGTCGGTGGAGTTCGGGTTCACGCAGGGGGAGGTCGTGTCCGGGCAGGGCCGGACGGTGTACTGCGCGGGGCAGGCCGCGACGGACGCCGAGGGCCGGCCTCGGCACGAGGGGGACATGGCGGCGCAGGTGGAGCTGAGCCTGGCGAACCTGGAGGAGGTGCTGGCCGCGGCGGGCATGACGCTGGCGAACCTGGTGCGTCTCACCGTGTACACCACTGATGTGGATCTGTTGTTGCGGCACTACGGGGTGCTGGTGGGGCGGCTCGGGGCGGCGGGGGTGTCGTCGACGATGACGTTGCTGGGCGTGACGCGGCTGGCGTTCCCGTCGCTGCTGGTGGAGCTGGAGGCGACGGCCGTGGGATGACCGGTGTGCGGGTGGGCGCCGGTGTGGCGTCCACCCGCGGTGTCACCGTGCCGGTGCGGGGTCGCGGTCGAAGCACGCCACGGTGAGCAGCAGCAGGGCGTTGACGACGACGAGCTTGCGGCGGTCGGCGGCGCGGTGCAGGCCCATCGCGATGAGCGTGACGGCGACAGCTTCACGGGTGTGGCTCAGGCGTCCAGTTCGGGTGGGAAGCCGCCGGTGGCGATCGGTCCCCAGTGGTCGATGGTGATGCGGATGAGCGCTTTGCCCTGGCGGAGCATGGCGGCGCGGTACTCGTCCCAGTCGGGGTGCTCGCCGGCGATGCAGCGGTAGTAGTCGACGAAGTCCTCCAGGGCCTCGGGCAGGTCGAGGACCTCGGCGGTGCCGTCGATCTGGACGTAGGGGCCGTCCCAGTCGTCGGAGAGCACGCACATCGTGACCGACGGGTCGCGGCGGGCGTTGCGGACCTTGGCGCGCTGCGGGTAGGTGGAGACGACGAGGCGGCCTTCGGTGTCGACGCCGCAGGAGACGGGGGAGACCTGCACGCCGCCGGCGGTGGCGCGGCGGGTGATCAGGACGCCGTGGTGGCGCGGGCGGAGGAACTCGAGCAGCTGGGGCCGGTCTACGCGGTCGGCCGTGGCGATCTTCGGCATGATGTGCAGCATGGCACGGTTCACCTCGTTCGACGGCACGCAGCTCGCCTACCGGGAGGCAGGGGAGGGTGTTCCCCTGGTGGTGCTGGCGGGTGGTCCGGGCAGGGCGTCGGAGTACCTGGGGACGCTGGGCGGGCTGGAGGCGTCGCGGCGGCTGGTGGTGCTGGACAACCGCGGCACCGGTGAGTCGGCCGCGCCGGTGGACGCGTTCACCTACCGGCGGGACATGCTGGTGCGGGACGTGGAGATGCTGCGCCGCGACCTCGGGTGCGAGCGGGTGGACGTGCTGGGGCACTCGGCGGGCGCGGGGATCGCGATGGGGTACGCGGCGGACTTCCCGGACCGGGTGGGGAAGCTGGTGCTGCTCACGCCGGCGTTGCGCCGCGTAGGGTTGTCGCCGGAGCAGAGCGACTGGGACGCCTTCCTCGCCGCCCGCGCGCACGAGCCGTGGTTCGCCGGTGCGGCGGCCGCGCTGGAACGCAACGCCGCCGGGGACGACTCGGTGGAGAACCGGGTCGCCGCGTCGCCGCTGCTCTACGCCCGCTGGGACGACCGCGCGCAGGCTCATGCGGAGGCGGAGCTGCGGCAGTGGAGCTACGAGGTGGCGCTGGGCTACAACGCCGAGGGCGCGTTCGTGCCGGGGGTGCTGCGGCGGGCGCTGGCCGACTTCGACCACCCGGTGCTCGTGTACGCGGCCGCGCAGGACCCGATCTCGCCGGTGCGGCGGTGCCGGGAGCTGGCGGCGTTGTTCCCGGACGCGACGCTGCACGTGCACGAGGGTGTCGGGCACTACCCGTGGGTGGAGGAACCGGAGCAGGTCGCCCGGTACATCGCGTCGTTCCTGGGCTCCTAGTGCGGTGGCCACGAACCCTTGCCGGGTTGCGACCGGTCCAGGGCGATGCATCGTGGTGCCTCCCCCACGTCCTCGTACTGGTGGTACGGGGGCGTGGGGGAGGTGCCGCGAGGCGTCCACCTGGGCCGCGCGCAACCCGGTGAGGATTG
>NZ_DASVFL010000090.1:0-9105 GCF_036380075.1 Lentzea sp.
GCGTCGCCCTCTCAGCTCGTCGCGTTCGACGTCCGGGATCGTCATCGACTCGGCCAGCACGGCGGCGAGCGCGTCGACCTGGCCGGTCTCGACGTCGGGGTGGAAGACCCAGCGGATGTTGTCGTCACGGGTGATCAGGTCGATCACCCGACGCGAACCGCCGTCCGGTGCGGCCGGGGCGCGCACGTAGCGCACCTGGTCGATCGGGATGGCCCGGTCGATCTCGGCTTGTTCGAGGAACGTGGTCGTCGAGGCCAGGACGATGCGGCGGTCCGTGACGGCGACCACGGGTCTGCCCGCGGGCTTGTCGCTCGCCGCCCCGAACATCTCCATCGCTCCGCCGACGATCGCGGAGATGGGGTTGCCGCCGTCGAGCTGTTCGGGGAAGCCGAGGGCGTGGAGGGACTCGCCGTCCTCGAAGTGCCACCGCAGGACGCGGAGGTACGGCGCCGAGTCCACGGATCGAGGTCCACAGAGGACGTTCGGGACCTCGAGCGGGGGGACCGGCGGGTGCAGGGCGTCGGCGAGGGGCTCGATCGCCGCCAGGAGCCGGGCGGCGCTGTCGCGGGCCGCCTTCACGTCCTTGCGCTTGCCCGACAACGGCCACGCGTCCGGTTCGCGGAGCTCGACCGTGATCCGGAGCTCTCGCACCAGCGCGCCCACGAGGCTCGTCACCGCGGCGAGGGTCGTGTCGAACTCCGCGCGGGTGTCGCGGGCGATGACCTCCGCGTACTGCGCCTCGGCCGCGTCCTCGCGTCCCGCGCCTCTCGCCCTCCCGGCGCGCAGCGCGTGGTAGCCCGTCCACGCGTTGAGCGAGGACAGCAGGGCGTGCACGTCGAAGGTGATGACCTCGGTGTTGCTCTGGAGGTACTCGCGTTGGCCGCGGGCGTCGGCGCGGCTGATCCGCCCGACGTGGTCGCGGACGTTGCCCTGGTACAGCTCCAGCTGCTTGCGCAGCAGCGCTCCGCTGCCCGCCACGTCGTCCCACAGCGACGTCGGGACCGACTCGATCTCCCTGGCCTGCTCGACCGCGCGGTCGACGGCGGCGACGAGCCCCGCCAGCTCGGCCCACTGGTCCTTGCGGACGGCGGTCAGGACCTGGTTCGTCACCGCGAGGGTGGTCCTGACCAGGCTCGAGACCTCGTTCAGCATCATCTGCAACGCGATCATCGCCAGCGCCGGCCCGACCGACGCCGCGATCTGCGCCTTCCCCACCGAGGCGACGGGATACAAGCGGGCCTGGTGCAGCGTCCCGCCGGGACCTGTCACCGTTCCGAGGAACCCGCCGTCCTTCGGCGCGAGCGCCGCCCCGCCCTTCAGCAGGGCCTGGGTCGCGTCACCGAGCCGGTAGAGCCCCTGCACGTCGGCGAACGCCTTCCCCAGGTTTCCGGCCAGGGCCGTCGCGCTCCCGATCGAGGCGAGGATCGCCGAGATCTGCCGGCGGTCCGCGGCGGGCACGATCCCGAAGTCGACCAGATCGGGCTTCAGCTCCGGCGGAAACTCACCGGCGACGACCGCCACCCCAGGGAGCACCTCCACCAGCACCGTCGACGGTTCCGAGTCGGTGACATCGATTTCCGCAGACCCGGGCGTCTCCCCCGAGTCCGAAGGGTCTTGCATGCGAACTCCTCCCGCAGGCGCAACGGCCCGAGCCTCGTGGCCGTCGGCCGACGGAGTCTACGGCGACTGCCTTGCGGCAGAACGCATGTCCGCGGCGTGCGGCCGACGCGCCGTTATGTCACCCGTTCGTGCAGTTGGTCGAGCCGACCGGAGGTTCTAGGTTCGAAGGCTGGTGTGCCGACAGGGGAACAGGAGCTCATCAGTGGCGATCGCGGACACCGGCGTGCGGGCTGGCCTGCTCTCCAAGCGGACGCTCGTGGTCGCGTCGCACGCCGTGGAACAGGCGGCGCTGGCGGGTGGTCCCCGCGAGCCCCTGCTCGTGCTCGCGTTGTTCCAGCGGCTGCCGTACTTCCTGCGGGAGACCGAGGTGTACCGGCGGATCGGGGCGCTGGCGTCGGTGACGGTCGTCGGGATGGTGTCCGACGTGCGGCCCGACCTGCCGTTCGGTGTCACGCCGGTGCTGCTGCGGCCGGACGAGGAGCTGGCCCGGGAGTGGTCGGTGGTCGTGCTCTCCCCCGCGTTCGGTGCCTGCGTCGTCGCCACCGACCTCGAGGAGCTCGACCCGGACGGCACGACGCTCGAGGCCAGCCGGTTGTTCCGGGGGCGGTGGGGGTTCCGGCGGGAGGAGGCCTACGCGGAGGCGGTTCGGTTGCGCGACGCGCTCGGCGACCGGGTGCCGCCGGACGTGCGCAGGCGGTTCGAGGCCGTTCTGGACAGCATCGTGGCGCCCCCGGCCGGTGAGGTGGAGCGGCGTGCGGAGGCCGCGGTGCGGCACCTGGCGGCGCGGCTGGTGGACGCTCGCGACGCCACCGGGCTCGCGCTGTCAGGCGTCGACGAAGAGGCGATGAACGCGCTCGACCCGTGGACCGGTCTGCACACGGTGGACTCGGTGAACGCGTGGCTGGGCAGGCAGGTGGCGGACACCGTGCGACTCGGGCTCGTCGTGATCCGCGTGCCGGGGCTGAGCGGATTCCCGGACGTCCACGGGCCCAGCGCGGCGGTCCACACCGAGAACAACATCGCCGACGTCCTGCGCCTGCACCTGCGTCCCGTCGACCGCGCCGCGCGGCTCAACGGCGACGAGTTCGTGCTCGTGCTGCCGGGTGCGTCGACCCCGGCGACGCAGGCCGTCGCGGACCGCGTGCTGGGCGCGTTGCGGGGACTGCACAACACCTATCCCCACCTTCCCGTCACCGCCGAGGTCCGCGTGCGGCACACCCGTGACCGGCCGATCGACGTCGGGGGGCTGGGCACCCGGCGCGCCCCGGTCGCGCCGGAGCGGCCCTACACGCTCTCCGGCACGTTCGACGAGCGGGAGTGGACGGAGTTCACCTCGCTCTGACGTCCCGCGGAACGTGGTCAGCGGCGGATGAGACCGAGGTCGGTCGCGGTCGCGACGGCGGCCGTGCGCGAGTCGACGCCGAGTTTGGTGTAGCTGCGGGCGAGGTGTGACTTCACGGTGCCCTCGGTGAGGTGCAGGCGTGCCGCGATCGCCCGGTTGGACAGGCCGGCGGCGACCAGGGCGAGGACCTCGGTCTCGCGCCGGGTCAGCGCCGTGCCGGGCGTGCGCATCCTCGTGAGGAGCCGGTCGGCGACGGCGGGGGCCAGGGCGGACCGTCCGGCCGCCGCGGTGCGGACGGCGGCGGCGAGCTCCTCGGGCGGGGCGTCCTTGAGGAGGTAACCGGTGGCGCCCGCTTCGATGGCGGGCAACGTGTCGGCGTCGGTGTCGTAGGTGGTGACGACCACGACTCGGGGTGCGCCGGGACGCGCGGTGATCGCGGCGGTGGCCTCGGCGCCGGTCATCCCCGCGCCGAACCGCAGATCCATCAGGACGACGTCCACGTCCCCCTCCGCAGCACGGGCGACGGCGGCTTCGGCGGTCGCGGCCTCGGCGACCACGACCAGACCGGGTTCGGTCTCCAGCACGGCCCGCAGGCCGGCGCGCACCACGGGGTGGTCGTCGGCCAGGAGGAGGCGGATCGGGTCACCGGTCACGGGCGGACCTCCGCGGGGACGGGCAGCCTCGCGGTCAGGGCGGTGCCGCGGCCGGGGGACGACTCGACGGCGAGCGAGCCGCCGAGTGCCCGCGCGCGAGTGCGCATGGCTTCCAGGCCCACCCCTCCCCCGGCGGGATCGGGAGCGGGCAGGTGCTCCGGGTCGAAGCCGGTGCCGTCGTCGACGACGTCGAGCGCGATCTCGTCGCCGAGGTGGCGCAGGGTGATCTCGACGGTGGTGGCGCCCGCGTGGCGGACGGTGTTCGCGACGGCGGCCTGGGCGATGCGCAGCAGGGCGACCTCGTGCGTGGTCGGCAGCGGTGCGGGACTGCCCGTGAGCCGGAACCGCGCGGTGATCCGGTGGTGGGTGCCGGTGGTGGCGCACAGGCGTTCCAGGGCTCCCGCGAGGGTGGTGCCGTCGAGGGCCGGCGGGGTGAGCGCGGCGACGAAGCGGCGTGCCTCGGCGAGGTTGTCCGCGGCGGTCTGACGGGCCTGCCCCACGTGGCGGGCGGCGGTCGCCGCGGTGTCCGGCAGGGAGCGTTCGGCGGCGCGCAGCAGCAGCTGGATGCTGGACAGGCCCTGGGCGAGGGTGTCGTGGATCTCGTGGGCGAGGCGTTCCCGTTCGGCCAGGACCCCGGCGGTGTGCTGGGCCTCCGCCAGGTCCGCGCGGGTCGCGGTGAGCTCCTCGATGAGACCGCGGCGCCGCTCGCTCTCCCGGTACAGCGCCTGGTAGCCCCGGACCACGGCGACCGCGACGGCGGCGCCGAGCGCCGGGCCGATCGCGGCCACCGGGCTGAAGACGCCCTGGTGCGCGGCGAACGCGGTGATCGCGGCCAGCGCCGTGGCGACCACCGCGACCAGGCCTGCCCGCCGCGGCAGCAGGTGGAGCTGGAGGAAGTACAGCGGGAAGGCGACCCACACCCCGTCCGCGGTCAGCACCACGAGCACGAGCCACAGGGCGCAGACGACACCCAGCCACGCCGCGGCGGCTCCCCGGGACGCGCGGACGCGGGGCATCAGGGGTCCCGCCGCGTACGCCAGCCCGCAGGCCACCGCGACCGCGACGACCGCCGCGGCACGCGGCTGCCCCGCGGTCACGGCTCGTACCGCCGCCAGGACGAGCAGGGCGGCGACCAGCAGGTGCAGGCACCAGGTGAGGACCCGGTTGGTCGGGGTGAGGGTGGAAGCGGCGGCGTTCACGGTGCGTCCAGGCTACGTCGAGCCGGTCGGGGCCGCCTCTGTCGAAAGGTGGAGGCGGGACACCGACTTCCGGTCCGGGAAGTGCCATCGCCGGTCGGACGCGGCGCCGGGGTGCGGGCGGCCACAGTGGAGCCATCCCGATCCACCCTCCGGAAAGGACGGTCGAGGCCGTGTTCGTGGCCTGGCGAGAACTGAGGTTCGCCCGTGGGCGCTTCGCCCTGATGGGAACTGTGGTCGTGCTCATCACCCTGCTGGTCGTCCTGCTGTCCGGCCTGACCGCCGGGCTCGGCCGGCAGAACGTCTCCGCGATCACCGGCCTGCCCGCCGACCGGATCGCCTTCGCCGCACCCGGCGGCGACCGTTCTCCGTCCTATTCGGACTCCTCCGTCACCGGGGACCAGTGGCGGCGCTGGGCCACCGCTCCCGGAGTTACGAGCGCCGAACCTCTCGGCATCACCACGACCAAGGCCACCGCGGGCGACCGGAGCGCCGGCGTCTCGGTCTTCGGCGTCCGCGACGGCTCCCCGCTCGCCCCGCACGGCGAGCGGCTCACCGGCGACTCGGTGGTGCTGTCCGCCACCGCCGCCGGCGACCTGGGAGCCCGGCCCGGTGACGACGTCGTCCTGGGCGGGCGGCGGGTGACCGTGGCCGCGGTGTCCGGCGAGGCCTCCTTCAGCCACACCCCGGTCATCTGGACCACCCTGGACGTCTGGCGCGCCACCGCCCCTCCCGCCGCCGGAGGCGACCCGGCCGCGACGGTGATCGCCCTGACCACCACGCCCGGCACCGACCTCGCCGCGACCGACCGGGCGGCGGGCACCCGGACGGTCACCGTGGCCGACTCCCTGACGGCGATCGGCTCCTACAGCTCCGAGAACGGCTCGCTGCAGCTGATGCGCGGCTTCCTGTTCGCCATCTCCGCTCTCGTCATCGGGGCGTTCTTCACCGTCTGGACCATCCAGCGCAGCGGCGACCTGGCCGTCCTCAAAGCACTGGGTGCCACCACGGCCGGTCTGCTCGCCGACGCGCTGGGGCAGGCGGTCGTCCTGCTCACCATCGGCACCCTCGCCGGCACCGGGCTCGCCGCCGGCGTCGGACTCCTGCTCGCCGGCACCGCCGTCCCGTTCGTCCTCACCCCGGCGACCGTGCTCGTCCCCGCCGTCGTGATGGTCGCGCTCGGGACGCTGGGAGCCGCCCTCGCCATCCGCCGCATCACCTCCGTCGACCCGCTGACCGCCCTGGGGAGCGCCCGATGAGCCTCACGCTGACCGACGTCACCCTCACCTACCCCGACGGCGGCACCCGCCTGACGGCGCTCGACCGGATCGGCCTGGACGTCCCCCGAGGCAGCCTGACCGTCGTGGCCGGGCCCTCCGGCTCCGGCAAGTCCAGCCTGCTCGCCGTCGCCGCCACCCTCATCGCGCCGGACTCCGGCACGGTGGTCGTCGACGGCGCCACGACCACCGGCATGACCCGCGGCGAGCTCGCCGACCTGCGCCGCCACCGCATCGGCATCGTCTTCCAGCAACCCAACCTGCTGCCCGCCCTGACCGCCACCGAACAGCTCCAGGTCATGGCGCACATCGACGGCCGCTCCCCCGCCAAGGCGCGCGCCCGCGCGGCGGAACTGCTCGACGCGGTCGGCCTCGCGGCACGGGCGGGACGACGGCCCCACCAGCTCTCCGGCGGCGAACGCCAGCGCGTGAACATCGCCAGGGCGCTCATGAACGACCCCGCCGTCCTGCTGGTCGACGAACCCACCAGCGCCCTCGACCACGAGCGCGGGGCCGCCGTCGTCGCGCTCCTGCGCGGCCTCACCCGCGAACGGGCCACCGCCACCGTGCTGGTCACCCACGACCGCACGCACCTCACCGAGGCCGACCAGGTCGCGGAGGTGCACGACGGGCGTCTCAGCGTTCCCGCCAGGACTCGCTGACCTCTCAGGACACCGCCGAGCCGATGGCGCCGGCGACCATCGCCATGGTGGTGCGGGCGCGGACAGGGTCTTCGGTCAGGAAGTAGTGGTCGACACGCGGCGTCTCGTCGTGGTGCACGGTGACACCGGCCTCGCGCAGGCGTGCGGCGTAGCGCCGGCCGTCGTGGCGCAGCACGTCGCGTCCGGCGGTCAGCACCACCGCGGGCGGCAGGCCCGACAGGTCCGCCGCGAGCAGCGGGGAAGCCCACGGTTCCCGCCTGCTCGCGGGGTCCGGGAAGTAGACCCTGCGCACGAGCCGGCGCAGCTCCGGCGTGATCATGCCCGCCTCGTCGAAACCGTGCTCGTCGTCGAAGGCCAGCACCGGGATGCCGAGCACCTGCAACGCGGGCAGCCAGCGCCCGCCGTCACGGGCCTGCAGGCTGACCGACGCCGCGAGGTTGCCCCCGGAGGAGAACCCGCCGACCGAGATCCGGCCGCGGTCGAGGTCCAGGTCACCGCCACCGGCGGCGGCCCAGGCCGCGACGTCGTGGCACTGGTGGTGGGCGACCGGGTACGTCACGTAGGGCGCAGCCCGGAAGTCGACGTTGAGCACGGGGACACCGGTCGTCGCGACGAGGTAGCGGCACCACCAGTCGTCCATGAAGGGGTGGCGCATCAGGAACGCGCCGCCGTGGAAGTGGACGTGGGCGGCGCCGGGCACCCGTCCGGACCGCGGCAGGTACACGTGCACGCGGACCCGTCCGTGCCGGGTGGGCACCCGGACGACCTCGGGACGCGGCAGGTCCGATCCCGCGAAGCGGAGCGCCTCGCCGTAGTCCACGGTCCAGCGCGCGGTGGCGTGCATCCACGCCGCGGTGACCCAGTCGCCGACTCTCACGGTGGTGCGTTCGCAGCCGGCGGGGTCGTCGGATCGGGTGAGCCGCTGACCTCCGGAACGTTTGGGCCGGACGCCCACGTGGTATTGATCAACACCATTTCTGTCTCGTTCCGGAGGGTGCTCATGCAGATCCAGGTCAACACCGACCACAACATCGACGGTGGCGAGCGGCTGGCCACCTACGTGACCGCGGATCTGGAGAACAGCCTGTCCCGGTTCAGCGGATGGGTGACCCGCGTGGAGGTGCACCTCAGCGAGGACGGCGGCAGCAAGCCCGAGGACAAGAAGTGCGTCATCGAGGCGCGGCCCGGCGGCAAGCAGCCGGTCGCGGTCACCCACCACGCGACCACCGTGGAGGACGCGTACGCCGGGGCGGCCACCAAGCTGGGCCGGGTGCTGGACTCCCGGTACTCCCGCGCCCACGACCACAAGGGCAGTGACAGCATCCGCCACATGCCCGCCCCGGAGGACCCGGAGCTGGTCGGCGTGCTCGAGGACGAGTCCCGGCGCTGACCAGGCGCCGCACCGCCTTGACGTCGTCGTGCGGTATGACGACGTCAAGGCGTCCGATCTAGGCTGGGTGGATGAAGGTTCTGTCCATCCAGTCGGTCGTCGCCCACGGCCACGTTGGCAACTCCGCCGCCGTGTTCCCGCTGCAGCGCCTCGGGGTCGAGGTCGTCCCGATCCCCACGGTCAACTTCTCCAACCACACGGGGTACGGCGCGTGGCGCGGTCCGCTCCTGCCGCCGTCGGACGTGGCCGAGATCCTGCTCGGGGTGGAGGAACGCGGGGTGTTCCCGCAGGTCGACGCCGTGTTGTCCGGCTACCAGGGCGGCACGGGCATCGCCGACGTGATCATCGACGCGGTGCGCAGGGTGAAGGCGGCGAACCCGGCGGCGCTCTACGCGTGCGACCCGGTGATGGGCAACGCCAAGTCCGGCTGCTTCGTCGCGCCCGAGATCCCCGTGCTGCTGCGCGACCGGGTCGTACCGGTGGCCGACATCATCACCCCGAACCAGTTCGAGCTGGGCTTCCTGACCGGCACCGAGCCGGTGAGCGTCGAGGAGACGCTGGCCTCGGCCGACCTCGCCCGCGCGATGGGCCCGTCGACCGTGCTGGTCACCAGCGTCGAGCGGCCCGACCGCGAGGAGGGCACGATCGAGATGCTCGTCGTGGACACCTCCGGCTCGTGGCTCGTGAACACCCCGTACCTGCCGTTCAAGGCCAACGGGTCCGGCGACGTCACCGCCGCGCTGTTCACCGCCCACTACGTGCGGACGAAGGACGCGGCGCTGGCGCTGAGGCGCACCGCGTCGAGCGTCTTCGACCTCATCGACCTGACCTACCGCTCCGGCGAGCGCGAGCTGCGGCTGGTGCAGGCCCAGGAGTGCTATGCGAACCCGCGGATGCAGTTCACGGCCGAGCAGGTGCGCTGAGCCCGCTGCTGGAGTCCACTGCCGCGAAACGACCACCGCGTC
>NZ_DASVFL010000091.1:0-2631 GCF_036380075.1 Lentzea sp.
GCCACTGCGGCTCGCCTCCGCGCTGCCGGTCATCATGCTGGTCGTTCACGTGAAAAGGCCTCCCAGACCGGCGCGCACCGGCACGCGGTTCGGTGGTCGTACTTCGTTCGGAGCAGTGTCACCCGTGGGTCATTCCACCGCAGTCCTCCTGCGTGGCTTTTCCAGCCCACGCTTCCCCAGGACGTATGACTGCACCAGGTGGTTCCAACTGCACGTGCGACACACCTCCACCACGTACACGGAGAACTCGTCGAAGAGGTTCGACATCTTCACGAGCTCTTCGGGTGTGCGGGCGGAGCCGGCCGCGTGCTTCAGCTCGTCACCGTAGACCCACGACACGTTCGTGAGGGGTTCTTTGCGGCAGACGGGACAGGGCACATCGGTCGCCGTCCCGTGGAACTTCGCAGCTCGCAGCAGGTACGGAGACGCGTCGCAGACCTCCATGGTGCCCGTGCGACCGGCATGGACCTCCGCCAGCAGCGCGCGGCGCTGCAGCGAGTAGTCCACCACCTGTCGTTGGGTCAACACGTGACCAGAGTACGTGGCGCCCGCTTTCCGATGATGGGCCGTTCAGGGCAGCAACGGCGGGCGCGATATGACGGTGTGCCACATCCCACATCGAGAAGGGGCTGCCGATGTATCGCAGCGATATAATCACCTCACCTATCGGTGCAGGTGCGAGGAGGTGACTCGTGTTCGAGTTCGCGCTGCTCGGCCTGCTGCACGAGGCGCCCATGCACGGCTACGAGCTGCGCAAGCGCTTGCATGACCTGCTCGGAGCGTTTCGCGCGTTCTCCTACGGATCGCTGTACCCAACACTGCGGCGACTCCAGAGGGCGGGCCTGATCGTGGAGGAGGGGCCGGAGGAGTCGGCTCTCTCCTGGGGACGTCGGGCTCGCAAGGTCTACCGGCTCACCCCGGAGGGCAAGGAGCGGTTCGCCGACCTCCTGTCCGACGCGGGGCCGCAGACCTGGGACGACGACTCGTTCGGAGTCCACCTGGCGTTCTTCTCCCGCACGCCGGCCGACGTCAGGATGCGCATCCTGGAGGGCCGCCGGCGGTGGGTCGAGGAACGCAGGGAGGGGCTGCGCGAGCGGCTCGCGAAGACGGGTGAGCAGATCGACCGCTACACCCGCGAGCTGCACAGGCAGGGCCTGGAGAGCACGGAGCGCGAGGTGCGGTGGCTCAACGAGCTCATCGCGCACGAGAAGTCCGAGCAGGACGAGTAGCACCCACATGTTGATCAAGGAGGACTCGGCAATGGGCGAAAACCGCCGCACCGTTCGAGTGGCCATCGTCGGGGTTGGCAACTGCGCGGCGTCGCTGGTGCAGGGCGTCCACTACTACCGGGACGCCGACCCGAGCACCCGTGTGCCCGGTCTGATGCACGTGCAGTTCGGTGACTACCACGTGCGGGACGTCGAGTTCGTCGCAGCGTTCGACGTGGACGCGAAGAAGGTCGGTGTCGACCTGGCCGAGGCCATCGGGGCCAGCCAGAACAACACGATCAAGATCGCGGACGTGCCGCCGCTGGGCGTGACCGTGCAACGCGGCCACACCCACGACGGTCTCGGTCGCTTCTACCGCGAGACGATCGAGGAGTCCGACGCCGAGCCGGTGGACGTCGTGCAGGCCCTGCGCGACGCCGAGGTCGACGTGCTGGTCTCGTACCTGCCGGTGGGGTCGGAGGACGCGGACCGTTTCTACGCCCAGTGCGCGATCGACGCCGGTGTGGCGTTCGTCAACGCGCTGCCGGTCTTCATCGCCTCGGACCCGGAGTGGGCGGAGAAGTTCCGCGCGGCCGGCGTGCCGATCGTCGGTGACGACATCAAGTCCCAGGTCGGCGCCACCATCACGCACCGCGTGCTGGCGAAGCTGTTCGAGGACCGCGGCGTGCAGCTCGACCGCACCATGCAGCTCAACGTGGGCGGCAACATGGACTTCCTCAACATGAAGGAACTGGAGCGCCTGGAGTCCAAGAAGGTCTCCAAGACCCAGTCCGTGACGTCGCAGCTGTCCCGCGACATCGGCAAGGACAACGTCCACATCGGCCCGTCGGACTACGTCGCGTGGCTCGACGACCGCAAGTGGGCCTACGTCCGCCTGGAGGGCCGCGCGTTCGGCGACGTCCCGCTGAACCTCGAGTACAAGCTCGAGGTCTGGGACTCCCCGAACTCCGCGGGCATCATCATCGACGCGGTCCGCGCCGCGAAGATCGCCCTCGACCGGGGCATCGGCGGCCCGATCCTCTCGGCGTCGTCGTACTTCATGAAGTCCCCGCCCGAGCAGTACTCGGACGCCGAGGCCCACGCGGCCGTCGAGGCGTTCATCCGCGGCGAGGCGTGACGTGGTGGGGGCCGTGTCACCGCGGCCCCCACTTCCCCGCAGCGCTAGGTTCGGCCGGTGCGCACCCTGCTCGTCGCCCTCCCGGGCCTCGTCCTCGCCGGCATCGGCCTGACCCACCCCCACCACCTGGACGCGTCCACGGCTCAGTGGTGGCAGAACATGCACATCATCCTGGCGCTGGTCTTCCCGCTGCTGGCGGCCGCGCAGTGGGTGCTGCTCGACGACAGCCCGAAGTACGTCCGCTACCCGGCCCGTGCGGCCGCCTTCGGCTACGCCGTCTTCTAC
>NZ_DASVFL010000092.1:0-5630 GCF_036380075.1 Lentzea sp.
GAGCACTGCTCGTGACGGGACCACCCCACCGCGCCGCCCCTAGAAGAGCCAAGAGCGCTCGGCTTCGCCGTCGCCTCGGCTCGCCTCGGCTCGCCTTCGGCTTCGCGCTGGATCTGCGGCTGCCCCGACTCGCTGGGGTTCGCTGCCGCGCAGCCCCCCGCTCGCCCCAGCCCTCCCCGCTTGTCCGCCCACCCTCTGCGCCCGTCCGCCCCCGACCCGGATGGCTCAACCCGCCGCTACCCCACATGGGTTGATCAGGCACGATGCCCCGCCGCGTCCCTGCCCTGGACCGATCACTGTTTCGATCCCGATGGCGAAGCTCACGGCGTCCGCCGCGGCGAGGAGTGGCATAGTCGCCCGCAAGTTACTCCTTGGTAGCCCCCCGCTTCACCCCACAGGGAGGTCTGCAGTGGCGCGCGAGATCAGGACCGTCGGAGTCGTCGGCTTCGGAACCATGGGCGCGGGCATCGTGGAGGTGCTCGCGCGCACCGGGCTCGAGGTCAGGGTGGTGGACGTCGACGCGGCGGGGGTCGAGCGCGGGCTCGGGCACCTCGAGCACTCCACCGAGCGGGCCGTGAAGCGCGAGAAGATCACCGCGGAGGAGAAGGCGGTGATCCGCGGGCGGGTCAGCACGAGCCTCGACCTGGCCAGTCTCGCCGGGTGCGACCTGGTGGTCGAGGCGGTGCCGGAGAACGTCGAACTCAAGGCCCGGATCTTCCAGGCCCTCGACGAGGTCCTGCCCGACGAGGCGATCATCGCGTCCAACACGTCGTCGCTGTCGATCACCGAGATCGGCGTGCACACCAAGAGGCCGGGCAAGGTCGTCGGCCTGCACTTCTTCAACCCCACGCAGGTGTTGAAGCTGGTGGAGGTCGTGCGGACGGTCGTCACGGAGCCGGACGTGATCACGGACGTCGTGGCGTTCGTCGAACGGCTGGGCAAGTCTCCGGTCGTGATCGGCGACAGGGCGGGGTTCATCGCCAACGCGCTGCTGTTCCCGTACCTCAACCACGCGGTGAAGATGCTGGAGTCGCGGTACGCGACGCGTGAGGACCTCGACGCCGCCATGCGGTACGGCTGCGGTTATCCGATGGGGCCCCTCGCGTTGTTGGATCTCATCGGTCTCGACACCGCGTACGAAATCCTCGACACGATGTACCACCAGTCGCGCAACCGTTTGCACGCCCCGGCGCCGCTGCTCAAGCAGATGATCACGGCCGGGTTGCTGGGCAGGAAGACCGGGCGCGGCTTCTACACCTACGACGGGCCCGACTCGCCGGTCGTCGTGCGGGACGCGCAGACGCCGTCCGAAGTGGACAGTGCGGCGCCGGCTCGTGAGGTCCAGCGGGTCGGTGTCATCGGCACGGGCACGATGGCCACCGGGATCGTCGAGGTCTTCGCCAAGCGCGGGTACGACGTCGTGCTGCGCGCCCGCAGCCTGGAGAAAGCGGAGACGGCGATCGGCGCGGTGCGCAAGTCGCTCGACCGCGCTGTCGGCAAGGGCAAGCTGTCCGAGCAGGACCGGGACGCGGCGCTGCGGCGGATCACGCCTGCCGTGGAGTTCGTCGAGCTCGCGGACTGCGACCTGGTCGTCGAGGCTGTCGCCGAGGAGATCGGCATCAAGAGGGAGGTCTTCGCCGCGCTCGACGAGGTGTGCAAGCCCGGCGCGGTGCTCGCGACGACCACGTCGTCGTTGCCCGTCATCGAGGTCGCGGCGGCCACGGGCAGGCCCGCGGACGTCGTCGGCCTGCACTTCTTCAACCCCGCGCAGGTCATGAAGCTCGTCGAGGTCGTCGAGACGATCTCCACGAGCGCCGACGTGGTCGCCACGGCCCGCAAGATCTGCCTCGACCTCGGCAAGCACCCGGTGCACTGCGGCGACGTCGCGGGCTTCATCGTCAACGCGCTGCTGTTCCCGTACCTCAACGACGCGGTGCGGATGCTGGAGGCGCACTACGCCGAGGCCGACGACATCGACAACGCCATGAAGGTCGGCTGCGGGCTGCCGATGGGGCCGTTCGCGCTGCTCGACGTGGTGGGGCTGGACGTGTCGCTCGCGATCCAGCGCACGCTCTACAACGAGTTCCGCGAGCCCGGGTTCGCCCCGGCGCCGCTGCTGGAACACCTGGTCACGGCCGGTCGTCTCGGCCGCAAGACGGGCAAGGGGTTCCGCGACTACTCGTGAGCCGCTCACAGGAGCACCATGTCGCGTCTGGCATGGTGGGGGTCATGCGTCGACTGGTGCTCCTGGTGGCTGTCCTCGTGCTCGTGTCGGGCTGTGCCCGTACGACCATCGGGGGCACCGCGGTGGCGCAGTCGCCCCTCGACGCCTCGTCGCCGTTCGACAAGGAGCAGGACCCCTCCACGGACCCGTCGTCGTCCGCTGATCCGGACGACCCCGAGACGGCGCCCATCGACGGCGAGGTGCAGGGCGTCTGCGCCAAGCTGAAGTGGACCGACCTGCCCTACCCCGGCGCGAAGGCGGACACGCCGCCCACCCAGATCAACTACGACTCGACGTTCGACCAGTCGTGCCGGTGGACGACGAAGGCCGGCGACGTCGAGGTCGGCGTCTCGCTGCGGTACCGCGAGGGCAAGCAGGTCACCATCGAGCGCACCACCGGTGACTGGGACGTGAAGGGCCACAAGGTCACGTACCTCGACCGCTCCGACGACCCCGAGGTCGACCCGTCGTGCGTGCTCGTCGTCCCCTACGAGGGCGGTGGGCTCGGGATCATCGTCATCGACCCGTCCGGCAAGTTCGGCACCGTCTGCGACCAGGGCCGCAAGGTCGCCGAGGTGCTGATCGACCGCGAGACCTCCTAGCCGCAGCAACCTCCACCGCAGCAACCGCCGCCCCCGCCCGCGGGCTGCTTCTGCGTCCCGCCGATACCGGCCATGGACAGCAGTTTCACGGTGTCGGCGTGACCGCCGGGGCAGCTCGCCGGTGAGGACGACTCGCTCATCGGGCGCTGCAGCTCGAAGGTGTCGTCGCACGTTCGGCAGCGGAACTCGTAGGTCGGCACGGCCTGATTCTACGAGCGGTTACCGTGTGGCCGTGCCTCGTCGTAACAGCCCCAAGCCAGAAGACTCACGACCCCTCGGCGGGGGCGTCGGCTGGGCGCGCACCGAGTCGGGGCCCGACGGCGACTGGCTGGTCCGCGCGATCTCGGGCGCGCAGGCGCAGAAGACCTACCGCTGCCCCGGCTGCGACCACGAGATCCGCCCCGGCACGCCGCACGTCGTCGCGTGGCCCGCCGAGGAGACCGGTTCGGTCGAGGAACGCCGCCACTGGCACCAGGGCTGCTGGGACTCGCGCGGCCGGCGTGGACCGACCGCGCGCCGCTGGTAGCTAGAGCCCGACCTGAACGCGCCACCGCTCCAGCCGGGCGCGGAACTCCTCCGGCTGTTCGACGGGTGGCAGGTGCCCGGCGCCCTCGACGCGTTCGCTGGTGGAGCGCCGCAACGTCACCGCGAGCTTCGCGGCCACGTCGGGCGGCGTGATCTTGTCGTGTTCGCCCACCAGCACCAGCGACGGGACGTCCATCGACTCCAGCACGTCCGTCGAGTCGGGACGCTTCGCCATCGCGCGTTGCCACCACGCCACGTCCTCGGCGCGTTGCTCCAGGATCATCGTGCGCACCGACGCCTGTGCCGTGTCGGAGGCGTCCGGACCGAGCAGGTTCGGCAACATCGCCTCGACGAGCCACTCGCCGACGCCCTCGCGCTCGACCCGGTCGGCCATCGCGTGCCGGTTCGCCGCGGCCTCCGGCGTGTCCGCGGTGTGCTTCGTGTCGATGAAAACGAGGCCGCGCACGCGTTCCGGCGCCCGCCGCAGCACCGCCATCGCGACGTAACCGCCCATCGAGCACCCGCCCAGCAGCACCTTGTCGAGGCCGCGTTCGTCGAGCAGCGCCAGGACCTGGGACGCGAGCACGTCGAGGTCGGGCTCGCCCTCGCCGCGCAACGACGGCGTGAGCGCGCCCGGCACGTCCCACATCCGCGCGTCGAGCGGAAAGGCGTGCAGCAGCACCAGGTCGTCCATCAGCTCTCCCACTCCGGCGCCAGCACCGACCACACCTCGAGGTCCTGGCGGACCCCGCGGTACGAGAAGTACGAGCGCAGCACCCCGTCCTTGGTCATGCCGAGCCGCCGCGCGACCGCGATGCTGGGCGCGTTGCGCGACGACACCCGCCACTCAACCCGATGCACGCCGCGCTCGCGAATCACGTAGTCGATCAACAGCTTCGAGGCGCGCGTGACGAGCCCCTTGCCGACGGCGGCGGGTTCGAGCCAGCAGCCGACCTCCGCGAGCGCCTGCGGGATGTCCATCACCCGCAGCAGCACGCCGCCGACCAGCACGTCGTCGACCCAGATGCCGAAGATCCGGCCGGTGTCGGCCGCGGCTTTGTCCGCGTAGCTCTGCAGGAGCCTGCGCGCGCTCTCCAGGTCCTTCGCGGCGTCGGCGAACCCGATGTGCTGCCCGATGAAGTCCCGGCCGCGCTCCATGTGCGCGAAGAACTCCTCGGCCTGCCACGGCTCCAACGGCCTCAGCTCGGCACCGTCCGTGCCCAGCGGCTTCACGAACATCCTGTTCCCCCAAGATGAGTGACGTGTCGACGCGAATCGTATTGGTGCGCCACGCGCAGTCCGTCCGGCCACGCCTGGGCGAGCCCGATGACGACCGGCGGCCGCTGCACCCGGACGGTCTGGCGGCGGCGGAGGAACTGGCGCCGCGGCTCGTCGCTCTGGCGCCGGTGGCGGTGCTGTCGAGCCCGCAGCGCAGGGCGGTGCAGACCGTCAGTCCTGCCGCCGCGGCCCTGGGGCTGGACGTGATCACGTGGCCGGAGCTGCGGGAGTGGGAGTCGGGGCTGCTGCCGAGCGCGGACTGGGAGGGGCAGTACGCCTGGAGCTGGGCGCACCCGGCTTCGGCGCACGGGTCCGGGGAGAGCTTGGACGCGGTGACCGCGCGGGCCGGGCGGGCGTTGGCGCGGATCGCGGCCGAGTATCCGGACGCGACCGTGTTGGTCGGGTCGCACGGGACGTTCCTGTCGCGGGCGTTGATCGCGTCGGGGCAGGACGTGGACTGGGACTTCTGCCGCTCGATGCCGATGCCTGCGGTCCACGAGATCAGGCTCTGACCTGCGGCGATGCGAAATTGTCGGTGTCGGCTGGGATAATTGAAAACAGGGGTCCCCCTGGGCGGGGGACCCCTGCGTCAGCTTGCGGCGCCGGGTGCGAGGCGCCTTGCTGTGGCGCCGGTGTGGGGCTGCCGGGCATGGGGCGACCGGGCATGGGGCAGCCGCGTGTAGGGCAGGCGGCCGGTGTTGCGAGCCCCGTCGTGGGGCGCGGTTTGTCAGGCGCCCGGTTGTCAGGCGTTGGTGTGCGGCGTCAGGACTTCTTGGCGGGCTGCGGGCGGGCGATCTTCGCCGTCGGGCCGTCGACCTGCGGTGTCTGGGCGGGCTTGTTCGGTGCCTGAGCGGCAGGCGCGGCCGGAGCAGCGGCAGCCGCCTGAGCCGGTGCGGCCTGCCCCTGCGCCGCCTGTCCCTGCGCCCCCTGAGCCGGTGCCGCCGGAGTGGCAGCGGCCTGGGCGGGAGCGGGCTTGGCCGGAGCCCCCTGCGCGGGCGCGC
>NZ_DASVFL010000093.1:0-5631 GCF_036380075.1 Lentzea sp.
GCGGGCGCCACCGGACAGGGCGGCGGACTCGGCCTGGTGGACGACCGGGGCGGCCAGAACCGTTGTGGTGGCGGCCAATCCGCCCGCCACGAGGACAGCGCTCAGTACCGCGACCTTCACGGCCGCGGGGAGTTTCTTCAACATCGTTGTTGTTCTCCAAGGCGAATCGGGACAGGGCCTAGCCTTTGACCGCTCCCTCGAGCGCACCGCTCTGCAGGAACAGCCGTTGGAACACCAGGAAGAGCGCCACGGGGATGACCGACGAGATGGCGAGCGCGGCGAGGAACACGTCGAGCTCGACGTAGCGCTGCAACGCGGGCAACCGCACCGACAGCGGCTGCACCGCCGGGTCGGGCAGCACCAGCAGCGGCCAGAGGAAGTCCTTCCAGCTGGCCACGACGGCGAACACCGACACCACGCCCAGGATCGGGCGCGACGGCGGCAGGACCACCGACCAGAACACCCGCACCGGACCGGCGCCGTCGACCCGTGCGGCCTCCAGCACCTCGCGCGGCAGGTTCGCGAAGAACCGTTGCACCAGGACGACGTTGAACGCGCTGGCGCCCGCGGGCAGCCACACCGCCCAGAACGTGTTGATCATCCCGCTGCGCACGACCGTCAGGTACAGCGGCACCAGCAGCACGATCGACGGGACGAACAGCGTCCCCAGCACGACGGCCGTGACGAGCTTGCCGTAGCGAGGCCGCAGGATCGCCAGCGCGTAGCCGGCCGTGGTCGCCACGACGAGCTGCACCAGCCACGACCCGGCGGCGATCACCACGGTGTTGAGGAAGTACCTGTCGATCTCCACCCGCGTCCACGCCGTGGCGAGGTTGGCCAGGTCGAAGCCGCTCGGGAAGAGCGACAGCGGCGTGCGCAACGTGTCCTGGGTGGGCGTGACGGCGGCCTTCGCGAGCCACAGCACCGGTCCGAGACCGGTGAGCAGCAACGCGCCCAGCAACAGGGCCTGCACCAGGCGCACCGTCCGGCGGACCGCCGGCGTGCCCCACTCCGACGGCGAGATCAGCCCGCGTGTCACGAGGCGCTCCAGGACTTGGTCACCCGCAGGTAGAGGGCCGAGAGCACGGCCAGCACCACGGCGAGCATGATGCTCAGAGCGGTGGCGGCGCCGTAGTCACCGCCGAGACTGCTGGCGAAGGCGTAGTCGTAGATCAGCAACAGGATGGTCATGGTCGAGTTGGCGGGACCGCCGCCGGTGAACAGGAACGGTTCGAGGAACACCTGCGCCGTGCCGATGATCTGCAGGATGAACGTCACCAGCAGCACCCCGCGCAACCGCGGCAGCGTGACGTGCCAGATCTTGCGCCAGATGCCGGCGCCGTCGATCTCGGCGGCCTCGTACTGCTCGGCGGGCACCCCGGCCAGCGCGGCCAGATAGATGATCACGGTGCCGCCGGCCGCGGCCCAGGTCGCCTCCAGCACCAGCGCGGGCATGGCGCTGCCGGGGTCCTGCAGCCACTGCCACGGCCCCAGGCCGGCCCAGCCCAGCACGGTGTTGAACACGCCGGACGGACTGGCGTCGTAGAAGAACTTCCACAGCAGCACCGCCACCACGGGCGGCACGACCACCGGCAGGTAGGCCAGCGCGCTGAAGAGGCCCTTGCGCTGCCGGACCTCGCTGATCAGCACGGCGGCGACCAGCGGGATCGGGTACCCGAACACCAGTGCCAGCACCGCGAACCACAGCGTGTTGCGCACGGCCGTCCACGGGAGGGGGTCGCCGAGCACCTGGGCGAAGTTGTCGAGGCCGACGAACGTGACCGGCCCGACGAGGTTCGTGCGCTGGAAGCTCATCACGACCGACTGCACGATCGGCGCCCACGAGAACACCCCGAACACCACCAGCAGCGGCACCAGGAACAGCAGGGTGGTCAGCCCGCCGCGCCGGACCCACGTGACCGGCGAGCGGCGGCGCCGGGGAGCGCGCGGTGGCGGCGGGACGGCCGCCACCGCGCGGACAGGGGACTGGACGGCCACCGGTCAGCCCCGGCCCATCGTGGCCTGCGCGTCGGCGTCGGCCTTGGCGAGCAGCGCGGCGACGTCGGCGCCCCGGTCGGTGAGCAACGTCTGCACCGTCGTGTCCAGGATCTTGTAGACCTCCTGGGTGGACCTGGTGGGCTCGGTGACCAGCGGCTGGTCGAACATCCTGTCGGTGTAGGGCTTCATCTGGCCCAGCGGCACGTTCACGTACTGCTTGACCCACTCCTGCTGCTTGTCGTAGGTGGCGCGGTCCACCACCGGCAGCGCGGGCACGCCGACGGGCTGTTTGGTGTCGGCCAGCGTCTTCGCGTCGGCCACCGCCGCGTCCTGGTTCGTGAGCTTGCCCATGTAGTAGAAGTCGATCCACTTCACGGCGGCGTCCTTGCCGAGCTCACCGGTGCCGGAGCTGACGACGGCGAGCGTCCCGCCGCCGAGCACACCCGCGTCGGGCTTGCTCGCGAGAGGCAGCGCCGCCACGCCGTAGTCGGCGGGCTTGAGTCCGTTCTGGGTGACCAGGTTGCCGTAGTTGCCGCCGCCCGAGACGTACATCCCGATGCGGCCGGCGGCGAAGTCCTGGTTGATGCCCGCCCAGTCGTAGAGGAAGTTGGCGCCCATCGAGTTGTCGTCCCAGCGCATCGCCCGCAGCGTGGTGAGGACCTCGGTCATCTCCGGGGAGTCGACGGTCGCCTCGGCGGTGTCACCGTTGAGCTTCTCGGTGCGCCCGCCGAACGCGTAGTCGAGCGTGGTGAGGATCCACCCGCCGGTGTTGCCCTGGGTCATCTGCGCGTAGCCGGCCTGCCCGGTGCGTTCGGAGATCTGCCTGGCGGCGCTGCGGATCTCCGCCCACGTGGCCGGCGGCTTGTCCGGATCGAGCCCGGCCTGCGTGAACAGCGTGCGGTTGTAGTGCAGCGCCTGCCCGTAGGCGGCGATCGGCATCGCCCACTGCTTGCCGTCGGCGGACTGCCCCGCCTTGGCGACGACCGGGTTGAGCGACGACGCGTACGGCAGCCCGGCGACCCGGCCGCTGATGTCGGCGATCTGCCTGCGCTCGATGAGCCCGCGACCGTCGGTGAACGGCACGGTCAGCACGTCCGGCGCCGTCCCGCCCGCGAGCTGCGCGGTGAACGTCGCCGCCGTCCAGGTGTACTCCTGCGGCTTGACGTCGACGTCCGGGTTGGCCTTCTCGAAGTCGGCGACGCGGGCGTTGAACGCCTCGATCGCCTTCGGCTCGAGGCCCGCGTCCATCGCGACGGTGAGGACGACCTTGCCGTCGGCGTTGAGCTCGTCGCCGGGGCTGGAACCGCACGCGGTGAGGACCAGGGGCAGGACCAGCGCGGCGGCTGTCAGACGGTAAGACTTCATTGTCTCTCCAGGGGAACTACGCGCGCAGCCACGCGGCGGCGTCGGTGGGCAGGCGGGTGCCGTCGAGCGGGGCGGCGGTGGGTGGGGCGCTGGTCAGCAGCACCTCCTGGTGTGGCGGCAGCGGCAGCGGGTCGGGCCCGAAGTTCACCACGCAGACCACGTCGTCGCGGCGGAACGCGATCGCGTCCGGGCCCAGGTCGAGCCAGTCGAAGGACTCCCCGCGCAACCCGGCCTCGGCGCGACGCAGCCCGAGCGCGGCCCGGTACAGCGAGAGCATCGACCCCGCATCGTCCTGCTGGGCCTCCACCGACAGCTCTCCCCACCCGGCGGGCTGCGGCAACCAGGGCGGTTCCCCGTGCTCGGGCCCGAAGCCGTACGACCGGCCTTCGCGCGTCCACGGCAACGGCACGCGGCACCCGTCGCGTCCGGGGTCGACGCCCTCGGACCGGAAGTGCATCGGGTCCTGCAGCACCTCCAGCGGCAGGTCCTCCACCTCGGGCAACCCCAGCTCGTCACCCTGGTACAGGTAGAGCGCGCCGGGCAGCGCCGCGGTCAGCAACGCCGCCGCCCGTGCCCGCCGCTCCCCCAGCTCCTGGTCGGTCGGCTCGCCGAACCGCTTGGCCAGGAACGAGAACGACGTCGAGGCACGGCCGTAGCGGGTCACCGGACGGGTCACGTCGTGGTTGGACAGCACCCACGTCGCGGGCGCGCCCACCGGGGCATGGGCGTCCAAAGTGGACTGGATCGAGTCGCGCAGCTCCTTGGCGTCCCAGGGGCGGCCCATGAAGTCGAAGTTGAACGCCGAGTGCATCTCGTCGGGACGCAGGTAGCGGGCGAAGCGCTTCCGGTCGTCCAGCCACACCTCGCCGACCAGCACGCGGGGCTCGTCGTAGGAGTCGGCGACGGCGCGCCAGCCGCGGTAGATGTCGTGCAGCTCGTCGCGGTCGACGAACGGGTGCTCGCCCGCGGCGCAGGTCTCCGGCACCTCGGGCAGCGCGGGGTCCTTGACCGGCATGGACGCCGAGTCGACGCGGATGCCCGCCACACCGCGGTCGAACCAGAACCGCAGCACCTCCTCGTGCTCACGTCGCACGTCGGGGTGGTTCCAGTTCAGGTCGGGCTGCTCCGGCGCGAACAGGTGCAGGTACCACTGGCCGTCGGGAACACGGGTCCAGGTGCCGCCCGCGAAGCTCGACCGCCAGTTCGTCGGTGGCAGCTCGCCGTGCTCGCCCCGGCCCTCGCGGAACCAGAACCGTGCGCGCTCGGGCGATCCGGGACCGGCGGCCAACGCCTCCCGGAACCAGGCGTGGTCGCTGGAGACGTGGTTCGGCACCACGTCCACGATCGTGCGGATGCCCAGCGCGGCCGCGTCGGTGATGAGCGCCTCGGCGTCGGCCAGCGTGCCGAAGGCGGGGTCGATCGCGCGGTAGTCGGCCACGTCGTAGCCGCCGTCGGCCATCGGCGAGAGGTACCAGGGCGTGAACCAGACGGCGTCCACCCCCAGGTCGCGCAGGTGGCCCAGCCGGGCGCGCACGCCGGCGAGGTCACCGGTCCCGTCGCCGCCCGCGTCGGCGAAGCTGCGCGGGTAGATCTGGTAGATCACCGCGCCACGCCACCAGGGCGGTGGCAGGTCCGTCGTCACGACGTTACTCCCTCTTCTCGAGTCCAGACGCGCCACAACCTGCCGATCGTCGCTGATCAGATTAGGTTTAGCGCTACATCTGCGTGATGTGGAAAGCTAGCCCTCGGCACGGAAGGTGTCAACGACGGAATTCGGAGGAGCAGCTCTTGCGGGTCACCTTGAAGGACATCGCTGAGGCGGCGGGCGTCAGCGTGATGACCGTGTCCAACGTGATCAACGGCAAGAGCGCACGGGTCTCGACCGAGACCGTCGAGCGCGTGCGCCGGATCATCGACGAACGGGGCTACGTGCCGAGCGCGTCGGCCCGCAGCCTCGCCGCCAACCAGTCCCGGCTGGTCGGACTCCTGGTGCCCGCGGCCGACGAGGACAGCCTCGCGATCAGCCCGCACAACATCGCGATCATCGGCCAGATAGAGCGCAGACTCCGCAAACGCGGCTACCACCTGCTGCTGCGCGGCGTCGCCGACACCTCGGAGATCGGCGAGGCACTGCGGTCGTGGAGCCTCGACGGCGCGGTACTGCTGGGTTTCCTGGACGAGGAGGTCGCCGACCTGAGCCGCCAGGTCACCGGTGCCACACCGGTCCTCGCGATCGACAGCTACGCACCGAACCCGCTCACCACGGGC
>NZ_DASVFL010000094.1:0-5701 GCF_036380075.1 Lentzea sp.
CGGCATCGGGTTCACGTGGGAACACGAGATCTCCCACCACTTCCGGCGCGTGACGACCGCCCGCGCGCTCTACGGGACCCCGACCGCACACCGCGCGCTGGTCGCCGAAGAGCGCGGGTTCTGATGAGCGACGTGCCGTCCTCGGTCGTCCTCCGCGAGGTCGGCCCGCGCGACGGCCTGCAGAACGAGCCGCCCGTGCCCACGGCCGGGAAGGTCGAGCTCGTCGACGCGCTCGGCACGACCGGATTGACGGAGATCGAGACCGTCTCCTACGTGCACCCCAGGGCGATCCCGCAGATGGCCGACGCCGCCGAGGTGTGGTCGGCGGTGGAGCGCCGCGACGACGTGCGCTACTCGGCGCTCGTGCCCAACCTCGTCGGCGCCCGCCGGGCCCTCGACGGCGGCTTCCGCGACCTCGAGGTCGTCGTCTCGGCGTCGGCCACCCACAACCTGCGCAACCTCAACCGCACCCCGGAGCAGTCGCTCGACGGCATCGCCGAGGTCATCGACCTGGCGCACCAGGCGGGGGCGACCTGCCAGGTGATCGTCGCGACCGCGTTCGGCTGCCCCTACGAGGGCGAGGTCGCCGAGGACGTCGTCGCGTCGTACGCCGCCAGGGCCCGCCGCGACGGCGCGGACAGCATCTGCTTCGGCGACACCACCGGCATGGGCTCGCCGCCCAGGGTCCGCCGCCTCGTCGGCCGGTTCCGCGACCTCGACGCCGCCGCGCCGCTCGCCCTGCACATGCACGACACCCGCGGCACCGGCATGGCGAACCTCGTGGCGGGCCTGGAGCTGGGCGTGCGGCGGTTCGACGCGAGCGTCGGCGGCCTCGGCGGCTGCCCGTACGCGCCCGGCGCGAGCGGCAACATCGCGACCGAGGAAGCGGTGTACCTGCTGCAGGAGCTCGGCGTCGAGACCGGCGTCGACCTGGACCGCCTCCTCGACGTCGCCGCGCTCGCGCAGCGCCTCGTCGGCCGCGAGCTGCCGTCCAGGGTGCTCAAGGCCGGGCCGCGCACCCGCCTGTCCGCCTGACCTCCCAGCGAAGGACACCGCCATGCCACTCGACCCCACCCGCGTCGGCACGGTCACCGGACCGCGCACCGTGACCTGGACCGACAAGGACTCGCTGCTCTACGCGCTCGCGGTCGGCGCGGGCCAGGACGACCCGCTCGCCGAGCTGGCGTTCACGACCGAGAACAGCGAAGGCGTTGCCCAGCAGGTGATCCCGTCCTTCGGCGTGGTCCTGAGCGTCGACGGCGGGCTGCCGGACGTCGGCGACTTCGACCCGGCACGGGCGGTGCACGCCGAGCAGGAGTTCGAAGTGGACGGACCGCTCCCGGCGGCGGGCACGGCACACGTGACGACGACCGTGACCGAGATCTGGGACAAGGACCCGCACGCGCTGCTGTGGACCGAGTCGGAGCTGGTCGACGCGGCGACGGGCAAGCGGCTGATGCGCAGCCGGCTCGGAGGGTTCTTCGGCGGCGCGGGCGGATTCGGCGGCGAACGCGGACCCAGTGCCACGTGGACCGCGCCCGAGCGAGAGCCGGACCTGGAGATCGACTTCGCGAGCAGGCCGGACCAGGCGCTGCTGTACCGCCTGACCGGGGACCGCAACCCGTTGCACGCCGACCCGGCCTTCGCGGCCCGGGGCGGGTTCGAACGCCCGATCCTGCACGGCATGTGCACCTACGGCTGGGTGGCGCGGCTGCTGACCAACCACCTCGCCGGAGGCGACGCGAGTCGCCTGCGGTCCATGGCGGGCCGCTTCACCCGGCCCGTCCTGCCCGGCGACCTCCTGCGGCTTCTCGTGTGGACCGACGGCGGCGCGGGACTCTTCCGGGTGCTGACCCCGTCCGGCGACGTGGTTCTCGACCGCGGCCGGTTCGGGCTCCGCAGTTCATGACGGTCTGTCACCGACCGGTCCGGAAATGCGGAAATGCAGTTCAGGCCATTGCGTGACCGGAGTCACCGTGCCTAATATCAAGCACTTGCTTTACTTGGTTCAAGCGCTTGCTTGACGTGATGGTCAGAAAGGGACGCCCGTGTCTCGACTCACCACCAGCCGGCAATGGCGCCGGTTCCGCACGGTCACAGCGGCGATCACCACCACGGCCGCACTCGTCGCCCTCTCGGGATGCGGCGGCGCCGCCGACGCGGGAGCCGGCACGACGTACCTCGTCGGGTTCCCCGCCCTGCTCTCCGGACCCGCCGCGTTCGCGGGCGTGCCGATCACCGAGGGCGCCAAGCTCGCGGTCAAGGAGATCAACGCGAGCGGCTACCTCGGCGAGGGAAAGACCGTCGACCTCAAGATCGACGACATCAAGGGCGATCCGGCGAAGGCCATCGCGCTCTACCGCCAGTACGTCGCGGACGGCGCGTCCGGCGTCCTGTGCTGCGGGCTCTCCTCCGAAGCGGGTGCGCTCGCTCCGATGATCAAGCAGAGCAAGGTGCCCGCGATCGTGTCCTCCGCGATCCTCGCGGGCCTGGCCGAGCCGCCCTACGTCTACCGCCCGGTGGTCCTCCCGGCGGAGTCGGGTGGCCTCTACGACCAGTTCATCGACACGGTCGTGCCCGGTGAGGGCATCAAGACCGTCGCCATGGTGGTCACCTCCGACAACGACGGCATGGTCGGCGACGCCAAGGTGTGGAAGGCCGCGCTGGAGCGCAACGGCGTGAACGTGGTCCGCACGATCAACACCTCGGCGGCCGACACCAACTACACGCAGGCCGCGACCGAGGTTCAGTCGCTCAACCCGGACGCGGTGGTCGCCAGCATGCTCGGCACCCCGGCCGCGCTGCTGTCGAAGTCGTTGCGCGAGCGCGACTACAGCAAGCGCATCCTCACCAGCTACGGCGTCGACAGCGCCGAGCTGTTCAAGTCCTCCGGCGGCGGTCTCGCGGGCGCCCTGTTCGCGGTGCCGTTCCAGGCGGGCTTCACGACCAACGAGCGCGCCACCAAGTTCACCGCGGACTACAAGGCCGAGTACAAGAAGGACCCCGACATGTACGGGGCGCAGGGCTACACCGCGATGTGGCTGATGGCCGAGGCGATCAAGCAGGCGGGCGACAAGGACCCGGCGAAGGTCGCGGAGGCGCTGCAGAAGGTGAGCAAACAGGACACCGTCTACGGCGAGGTGTCCTACCAGAACGGTCAGGCGAGCCTGAAGGGCAAGGGCGCGTACCTGGAGTGGAGCAAGGACGGCGTGCTCGTGGAGTGGAAGCGCTGACGTCCGCCGCATGAGGGAGAGGACGTCGATGGACATCGGAATCGCCTGCGGTTTCCGGACGACGCCGGGCCAGTCGCTCGGCACCGCGATCGCGCGGGCCGCTGCGGCCGCGGAAGAGGCAGGCCTCGTCTCGTGGTGGGCGCACGGCGACCGCGAGGCCGCCGCGGACCGGGCGCACGACCCGGTGCTGGGCCTGCAGCGCGTGGCCGGGGCGACCGGCCGGATCCGGCTCGGCCTGTCCGGGGAGCTCCTCGCCCTCCACAGCGCGGCGGTCAGGGCCAAGCAGATCGCGAGCCTCGACTGGTTCGGCGGCGGCCGGCTGGAGGTGGGGCTCGACCTCACCGCCCCGCCCGCCGTCCTGGCCGACCCGTTCCGGGATGTTGGCGACCACGTCGACCGCGCACTGGACAACCTTGGTGCGATGCGCGCGTTGTGGACGCAACGCCGCGCATCGCACAAGGGCGAGCACGTCGCGTTCGACGGCGCGATCGCGCTGCCGAAGCCCGCGGGGGACCGGGTGCCCGCCACCCACCTCCGCGCGACGAGCACCGAAACCTTGGAGCGGTACGTCGCCGCCTGCGGTGCACCGGACGGCTGGCTGACCTGGCGCGAGGGTGCCGCCGGTCTGGTGGCCTCCGCCGCGGTGCTCGCCGGCGTGCTCGGCGACGCCGCCGACGGGGTGCGCCGCACCTGGTGCGTGCCGGTCGCCGACCTGCCCGCCGCCAGGGAGGCGGTCGACGTGCTGCCGGTGAGGGTCGACGAACTGGTCGCCGAGCTCGACCACCTGCCCACCGACGACGAGATCGCCGCCATCGCGGCGTTCGCCTGAGCCGCGAGAGGAGGCCCGGCGTGGAGATCGGTCTGGTCGACCTGTTCGACGGCAGTCCCGAGAGGAACCCGGACTTCATGGCCCAGCTGGGCCGCACGGCCGAGGAGCTGGGGTTCACCGGCATCTGGCTGCCGGAGCACATCGTGTTCTTCGACGAGTACACCTCCGCGTACCCGTACCCGGAGGCGCCGTCCGCGACCGATCCCGAGCAGGTCGAGCGGCACAACAAGACCGTCGGCGGCACGGCCCGCGTGGAGGCCGCGGCGGACCAGGGGCTGATCGACGTGCTCCAGGCCGCGGCGGAGGTCTGCGCGGCCACCACCCGGCTGCGGGTCGGCAGCTCCGTCCTGCTGCTGCCGCTGCGCAACCCGCGGCTGTTCGCCAGGGACCTGATGACCGTGGCCGCATTGACGGACGGACGGGTCGACCTCGGGGTCGGCGTCGGCTGGTCGGCCGAGGAGTTCGCGGCCTGCCAGACGGACTTCAAGACCCGCGGCCGCCGCTGCGGCGAGGGCATCGCCGAGCTGACCCGGCTGTGGGACGACCCCGACGGCGTCTACCCGGAGAGCCCGGCACCGATGCCGCGGGTGCTCGTCGGCGGGCACTCACCGGCCGCGCTGCGCCGTGCCGCGGCGGTCGCGACCGGCTGGTACCCCTGGAACCTCACCCCGTCGCAGTTCGCCGAGCACCACCGGACCTACCGCGAGCACCTCGACGCGGCCGGGAAGGACAGGGGAGAGCAGCACGTGATCGCCGGGCTCCGGTTCACCGGCGAGATGGCCGCGCTGCCGTCCGTCGTCGAGCGGTACCTCGAGCTCGGCGCCGACGGCGTCAACATCTCACTGAGGATGCGAGTGCACGACTACGCCGACACCATGCAGTCCGTCTCCGACGCCCTGGGACTCGCGGCATGAGCGACATCGAGGAGTTCCGCGCCGAGGTCCGCGCCTGGCTCGCGGAGAACGTGCCGGCCGAACCGCTGCCGCCGTGGACCGGGCAGGCGGGGTTCGACCTCCACCGCGCCTGGGAGGGAAAGCTCTTCGAGGGCGGGTACGCCGCCGTCGACTGGCCGTCGGAGTACGGCGGCCGGGACGCGAGCCTGAGCCGGTCGATCGCGTTCGCCGAGGAGTACTACCGGGCCGGTGCGCCGGAACGGATCAACATGGGCGGCCTCTACCTGCTGGGGCCGGTGCTGATGCAGTGGGGGACGCCCGAGCAGTGCGCCCGCTGGATCCCCGACCTGCTGGCGTGCCGCACGATCTGGTGCCAGGGCTTCAGCGAACCCGGCTCCGGCTCCGACCTCGCCTCGCTGCGGACGTCCGCGGTTCGCGACGGCGACGACTTCGTGGTCAACGGCCAGAAGATCTGGATCTCGATGGGCGGCTTCGCCGACTGGATCTTCGCGCTGGTGCGCACCGACCCCGAGGCGGGCCGTGAACGCAAGCACCGCGGCATCTCCTTCCTGTGCATCGACCTGCGCTCGCCGGGGGTGGAGGTTCGGCCGCTGACGATGGTCGACGGCACCCGCGGGTTCGCGGAGGTCTTCTTCACCGACGTGCGGGTCCCGGTCGGGAACGTCGTCGGCGGCGTCGACAACGGCTGGGCGGTCGCGATGTCGACGCTCGGGTTCGAACGCGGC
>NZ_DASVFL010000095.1:0-10143 GCF_036380075.1 Lentzea sp.
TGTCCAAGACGTACGCGATGACGGGCTGGCGGATCGGCTACCTGGCCGGGCCGCGAGCGGTCGTGGACGCGGCGGCGCACGTGCACCGCACCCTCAACGGGTCGGTGAACACCGCCGTCCAGCGCGCCGCACTCGCCGCTCTTGCCCTGCCGAACAGCGTCGTGGACGCCATGGTCGACACCTACCGGCAGCGCCGCGACCTCGTGGTCGAGCGCCTCACGGGCGTAGCCGGCCTGCACCTCGTGCCACCGGAGGGCGCGTTCTACGGCTTCCTCCGCTACACCGCCGACCGCCCGTCCGAGGAGGTCGTCCGCGCGCTCGCCGCACGGAAGGTGCTGGTCCGCGCCGGATCGGAGTACGGGCCGTCCGGCGAGGGGCACATCCGGATCTCGTTCGCGGCCTCCGAGGACGACCTGCGGACCGGGCTGGACCGCATCGTCGGCCACCTCGCACCCGAGCGGCCGGGCCCGCCATGATCGTAGGCGATAGGCTTCGCATGCACTTCTACGAGGGCAGGAGGCCCGTGTCCGATCGGCAGGCCGCCCCGCGAGGCGGGCGCAAGCTGCGCAGTGACACCCTGCGCAACCGCCGGCGGCTGTTCGAGGCCGTGCGTGAGCTCGCCAGGGAAGCACCCGACGAGCTCACGATGCAGGCCGTCGCGTCGCGCGCCGAGATCGGTCCCGCCACCGCCTACCGGTACTACTCCTCGCTGGACGAGGTGCTCGCGGCATACGTGCTCAGCGTCGTCGAAGAGCTGAACGAGTTCACCACCGAGTCGACCGCGCAGGGCAGGCCGCTCTTCGACGCCGCCGTGGACAAGTGGCTGGACCTGCTGGTCGAGCACGGTCCCGCCCTGGTGCAGCTGCGGTCCCGCCGGGGTTACCTGGAGCGGCTGCACAACGGCAACGAGATCATCGAGACCATGCGGAACGCCTGGTCGGAGCCCGTGCTGGCGCTGCTCGGCGACCTGGAGCTGCCGGCGAAGATGCTCGAGCACGCCCTGTTCCTCAACAACATGATCTATGACCCGCGCGAGGTCCTGGACCTCATGAACGAGACGAGCCTGTCCCGCCGGGAGATCGTCACCCGGCTGACCGAGGCGTTCTGCGGCGCGCTGCGCGGCTGGGCCCGCGTCGGCTGACCGCCCTCGCGCGGCCCCACGTCAGCACCTGATCCGTTCCCCCGACTTGGGCCCCGCGCGCCCGTTAATTGATAAAACCATCTCAATCAATACGTTAGTTGCCATCTGCGAACGAAGGAGCCGTCATGTCCGGTGCGCCAGGCATGAGCGACGCGAGCGCCGAAGTCGCGCAGCGCATGGCGGAGGCGGCCGGCACGTGGCTCGACTCCCTCGACCCCGGCCAGCGCGAGGTGGCGGTCGGGCCGGCACCGGGCGCCGACGGCGAGACCGAGGCCGAACGAACCCGGTGGTTCTACACGCCGACCGACCACGGCGGCCTGACCTTCCACGAGCAACGTCCCGCCCAGCACCGGATGGTGATGCGGCTGGTCGCGAGTGGACTGTCCGAGGCCGGTTACACCACCGTCGCCACCGTGCTGGGCCTGGAGAACGTGCTCGACCGCGTCGAGGGCTTCTCGGTGGATTGGGGCCGGGAGCGCACCCGCGACCCCGGCCTCTACTACCTGCGGGTCTTCGGCGAGCCCGGCGGGCCGGGGCCGTGGGGGTGGAGGTTCGGCGGCCACCACGTCTCGCTCAACAACCTCGTGGTGGACGGGCGGGTCGTCGCGACCACACCGTGCTTCCTCGGCGCCGACCCGGCCGCGTCGCCGTTGCTGGGCGGCACGGCACTGCGCCCGCTGGGAGCGGCCGAGGACCTGGCCGGTGAGCTGGTTCGGTCCCTGCACCCGGACCTCACCGCCCGAGCGGTGTTGCTGCCCACCGCTCCGAACGACGTCGTGGCGGGCAACAGCTCCTGGGTCAGGGACCGCGTGCTGCGGCGGCGCGAGCTGTGGCGGCGCGGCGGGCACGTGCCCGACCGCGCAGACCACCCGGTCACCGGCCTGAACGACGCCGACCAGCGGGCGCTGGCCCTCACGCGGGAGCCTCGGGGCGTGCCGGGCAGCGAGCTCGACACCGGG
Source organism: Lentzea sp. (assembly GCF_036380075.1). NCBI lineage: Bacteria > Bacillati > Actinomycetota > Actinomycetes > Pseudonocardiales > Pseudonocardiaceae > Lentzea > Lentzea sp. The sequence continues at coordinate 2,101 of NZ_DASVFL010000095.1, forward strand.
CAGCGGGAGCTGCTGCGGGCGTTGCTGGGCACCTACCTCGGCCGCGTCCCGGACAGCGTCTCCCCGCTGTCCTGCTACGACGACCCGGCGGCGCTGGACGCCGTGCACCTCGCCTGGGCCGGTTCCACCGCGGCGGGCGAACCGCACTACTACCGCCTGCGCGGTCCGCGGCTGCTCGTCGAGTGGACCAACGTCCACCGCGGCGCCAACCACGCGCACGCCGTGTGGCGGGACCCGGAGGCCGACTTCGGCGGCGACGTCCTGGCCGCTCACCACGCCACCCACCACCCCTGAACGGAGTACGACGTCCATGGCCGGTCCACCCCAGCCCGACACCGACCCGCACACCACCCGTCCTACGCTCCGCGGGTCGTTCGGCATGTGCGCCTCGACGCACTGGCTCGCCTCCGCGACGGCCCAGTCCGTGCTGGAACGCGGCGGCAACGCCTTCGACGCGGCCGCGGCGGGCGCCTTCGTGCTGCACGTGGCCGAACCGCACCTCAACGGGCCGGGCGGTGACCTCGTCGCCGTGCTCGCCGCCGTGGGCGACCCGTCGCCTGTCGTGCTGGCGGGCCAGGGTCACGCACCGCGCGGGGCGACGATCGAGCATTTCCTGGCCGAGGGCCTGGACCACGTGCCCGGCGCGGGCGCGCTGGCCGCCGCGGTTCCGGGCGCCGTCGACTCGTGGCTGTGGCTGCTCGCCGAGCACGGCACCTGGGACCTGCCCGAGGTGCTGGCCTACGCGATCCACTACGCCGAGCACGGCGTTCCGGTCGTGCCCCAGCTGGCAAGGGTCCTGGCGACCGTCGAGAACCTCTTCCGCACGCACTGGCCGACCTCGTACGCGTTGTGGATGCCGGAAGGCCGGGTGCCCCGTGCGCACGAGACCGTCGTGAACACCACTTACGCCCGGACCCTGCGCCGGTTGTGCGCCGCGGGCACCGGTGGGTCGAGAGCGGCGCGCATCCGTTCCACGCGCCGGGCCTGGCGCACCGGCTTCGTGGCCAACGCCGTGGCCGAGTTCGCCGCGGTCCCCCACCGGCACTCCAGCGGCACCGACCACGCCGGCGTGATCACCGCCGCCGACTTCGCCGACTTCGTGCCGTCGCTCGAACCCGCCGTCACCGCGGAGTTCCGCGGTACCACGGTCGCGAAGGCGGGCCTGTGGTCACAGGGACCCGTGCTGCTGCAGGCCCTCAGCCTGCTCGACCACTTCGACGACGAGCAGATCGACCCGTCGACCGCGCAGGGCGTCCACACGATCACCGAGGCCGTGAAGCTGGCCATGGCGGACCGCGAGGCGTTCTACGGACACCTCGCCCCGGCGCGGGCGGAATCCGTTGTGCGGCAACTGCTCCACCCTGGTTACAGCGAGGAACGGGCAGGTCTGATCGGCTCGGTCGCGTCGACCGCGTTCCGGCCCGGCGACATCGGTGTCCCGCCGTACACACCGCCGCTCGTCACCGCGCAGGACGCCGTCGCCGCGGACGGGGTCGGAGAACCGACCGTGCAGCAGACCGGCGAGACCCGCGGCGACACGTGCCACATCGACGTCGTCGACCGGTGGGGCAACATGATCTCCGCGACGCCGTCGGGAGGCTGGCTCCAGTCGTCGCCCGCGGTGCCGGACCTCGGTTTCGCGCTGGGCACACGGCTCCAGATGACCTGGCTCGACCCCGCCGCGCCGTCATGCCTGGAGCCAGGACGGCGGCCCCGCACGACGCTGAGCCCGACGCTGCTGCTGCGCGACGGACGCCCGATGGCATCTCTCGGCACGCCAGGTGGCGACCAGCAGGACCAGTGGCAACTGCTCTACCTCGTGCGCACGCTCGCGTTCGGCCTCGGCCCGCAGGAGGCGATCGACGCGCCGGCCTTCCACACCAAGGCGTTCCCGAGCTCGTTCTGGCCGCGGACCTGGAGCCCCGGCAGCCTCGTCGTCGAGGAGCGCGCCGGTGCCGCCGTCGTCGACGGTCTGCGGGAACGCGGGCACGACGTGGCGGTGTCCGGGCCGTGGAGCCAGGGACGGCTGTCGGTGGTCACCCGCGATCCGGACACCGGCGTCCTCGGGGCGGCGGCGAACCCCCGTGGCGCCCAGGATTACGCGGTGGGCCGGTGACCGCCCGCGTCACGCCGGTGCACCTGGTGCTGGCCCTCACCTTCTCCACCGGTGTCGTCGACGCCGTCGGGTACCTGCGCCTGGACCAGGTCTTCGCCGGCAACATGACGGGCAACGTGGTCATCCTCGGCATGGCGGCCGTGGGAGGCACCGGACTCCCGGTGCTCGGTCCGGCCCTGGCGCTCGTGTTCTTCCTCGCCGGTGCGGCCGCGGGCGGACGGGTGCTGCGGACCACCGCGCCGGGCTGGGGCCACCGCTGCACGGCACTGCTGGCCGGCGCCGGCCTCGTGCTGGCCGCCACCGCGCTCGGCCTGGCCCTCATCGGGACGAGCGCCTCCGCGGTGATGGCGTCCTCTCTCGCGCTGGCCATTGGCACGCAGGCGGCGATAGCCCGCCATTTGGGCGTCAAGGACGTCACCACCGTGGTCGTCACCTCCACCCTGATCGGACTCGCCGCCGACTCCCGGCTGGGAGCGGCCCGCGGCCAGGGCGCGGGCCGGCGCGGGGCCGTGGTCGTGCTCCTCGTTCTCGGTGCCGCCGCAGGCGCGGCTCTGTGCCTCGTGCACGAAAGTCTCGCGGTCACCGCGGCGGCGGCAGTCGTGCTCGCCGTCACCGGCTTCGGCCACGTGTCCGCCTCCACCAGATCGTCCTCGTCCCCGACGAGAAGTCCCGTCACCGCACAACGACCAGGAGGACGCCCATGACCACCACCCCGGTTCCCCCAGCCACGATGAGGAAGTCGGCTCTCTGGGCGCTCGGCCTGCTGGCGCTCGCCACCGGCGCGCTGGAGTCGGTGGTGACGCCGACCTTGCCGCTGCTGCAACGTGAACTGGACATGAGTCCCGCGCAGGGAGCGCTGCTCAGCATCGTGCTGCTGATCACCGGCGCGCTCGTCACCCCGGTCGCGGGCAAGCTCGGCGACCGCTACGGCGGCAAGCGCGTGTTGATCCGGCTGATGACGGTGGTCTGCGCCGGTGGCCTGGTGTCGGCGCTGGCACCCAACCTGCCCGTGCTGCTGCTCGGCCAGGTGCTGCAGGGCGCCATGGTGGGCGCGCTGCCGCTGTCGTTCATCCTGGTGCGCAAGCACCTCCCCGCAGACCGGTCCAAAGTGGCCATCGGCGTCGTCAGCGGCCTGTTCGTGGGCGGCGGGATGGCAGGGACGCTGTCCGCCGGTCCCGTGGCCGAGCAGCTGTCCCGGCACTGGATGTTCGCACTGCCCACGTTCGCCGTCATCGCGGCGACCGCGCTGCTCGGCCGGCTGATGCCGGACGACCAGCCTGGTCACCCCCGCGAGGGCGGGATCGACTGGGCGGGCCTCGCGCTGCTGAGCTTGACGCTGGTCACGCTGATGCTGGTCCTCGCGCTGGCACCGGAGATCGCGTCGCAGCCGCTCGTGCTCGCGGGCCTCCTCGTCCTGCTGGCCGCGTTCGCGACGGGGTGGGTCGCCGTCGAGCGCCGTGCGGCCTCTCCGATGGTCGACCTGGGCATGCTGGCCCAGCCCGCGGTGTGGAAGTCGTGCCTGCTGACGTTCGTGATCTGCGTCGGCACCTCCGGGGCGCTCTACCTCGTGCCGCAGCTGTTCGCCGTCTCCGGTGACGGCTACGGGTTCGGCGCCGGCGCCACCCAGATCGGCTTCTACCTGCTGCCCGGCGCGGTGGCCGCGACCCTGGCCGGACCGCTCGGCGGGCTCGCGACGCGGCGCTTCGGCTCACGTGCCGTCGTGGCCTCCGGCGCCGTCCTCCTGACCGTCGGACTGCTCGCCATGGCCGCCGTGCACACCGAGGTCTGGCACCTGATCGTCGGCAAGGCGCTGGTCGGGCTCGCCAACGGCCTGTGCATCACCGCGATGGTGACCAGCACCGCGACCTCCGTCGACGAGGGCGACACCGGTATCGCCACCGGCCTGGTCCTGGTGACGCGCGTGCTCGGCTTCGCCGTCGGCGTCCAGGTCTGCGGCGCCATCCTCACCGCGGGCACCCTTCCCGGCTCGGACGTCCCCGCCGAGTCCGCCTTCGTCACCGGCTTCGTGATCGCCGGAGCCGTCACCGCACTGTCCCTCCTGGTCGTCCGCATCACCGGAAAAGGAACCCGCTCATGACCCGCACCGTCCTGATCTCCGGCGCCAGCGTCGCAGGCCCGGTCCTCGCGTATTGGCTCCACCGCGCCGGTGACGCGGTCACCGTGGTGGAGAAGGCGAGCGCCCCGCGCAGCGGCGGCTACCCCATCGACGTCCGCGGCACCGCCCTCGACGTCCTCGGCAGGATGGGGCTCCTGCCCCGGCTGCGGGAGGCCCACATCGACCTGCGCCGCATCACCTTCCTGCAGGGCGACGGCAGCCGGGTCGCCGCGCTGCGCCCCCACGCCATCAGCGGCGGCGTCGAGGGGCGGGACCTCGAGGTGCGGCGCGGTGACCTGACCGAGGCGCTGCACGAGGCCGTCCGCGACGACGTGGAGTTCCTGTTCGACGACTCGATCGCGACCCTCGACCAGCACGACCGCGGCGTGGACGTCACCTTCCACAGCGGCGCCGCACGGACGTTCGACGTCGTTGTGGCCGCGGACGGCACGCACTCCCGCACCCGCGAGCTGGTGTTCGGCCCCGAGGAGCAGTTCCACCGGTACCTGGGCTACTGCTTCGGCATCTTCACCATGCGCAACACCTTCGGCCTCTCCCACGAGACCGTCATGTGGAACGCGCCGGGCAAGGCGGCCGCGCTGTACGCCACCGGAAACGACGACGAGGTGCACGCGTTCCTCAACTTCGCCCTGCCGCAGCCGCCGTTCGACGCGTTCGGCGACCTCGCGGCCCAGCGGGACCTGGTCACCTCGGTCTTCGCGGATGCGGGCTGGGAGATCCCCGGCATGCTCACCGCCCTCCGCGGCGCCGAGGACCTGTTCTTCGACGCGGTCAGCCAGATCCGCATGCCGCACTGGTCGTCCGGCAGGGTCGCGGTGGTCGGCGACGCGGCGTACGCACCGTCGTTCCTCACCGGCCAGGGCACGAGCCTCGCGCTTGTCGGCGCGTACATGCTCGCCGGCAGCCTCTCCGGCCAGGACCACGCCGAGGGTTTCCGGCGCTACGAGCACAGCACCCGCGAGTTCGTGACCCTCAACCAGGACCTGGTCGGCAAGGGCGGCGCCACGCTCTTCCCCACCACCGCCCAGGACCTCGAGCGGCGCAATGAGAGGCTGCGCGGTCTCAGCGCCCTACCTCCGGCGCAGGGACGCGACGCCCACTCGGCTCTCACGTTGCCGGAGTTCGCCATGACGAAACAACGCCTGCGATACCCGGCGGAATCCTGACCTCACGCGGGTGACCGATACGTGGTGACAGTGGGCGCTGGCGACGTTGCACTGCATGCGGCTGTGAGCACGCACCGAGGAGGAGGAGGAGGAGGCCGAACGCTGCCTGGCACGACTCGGCCTCACCGGCACCGCAGGCGTGCGCCCGTCCGGCCACGGCGCCTTGGCCGCTGCGTTGGGAAGGCGACGTCGTGGTGTCCGTGCTGCCCACGCCGGAGCTCCGCGCGCTGGTGCGGCTGTGCCTGGAGCGCGGCGCGCACTGAGCGTGCTCCAGCTACGTGAGCGACGAGCTCGCCGCACTCACACGCGGCAGGCGGCGGACCGCGGCATCGTCTTGCTGGCCGAGGCAGGCCGAGGCGGCGGGAGTACGTCACCGAACGGCCGCAAGGCCACCAGGACGTAGGTCGTCGGTGGCAAGGCTTTCGAGTTGCACCCCAACCACGCCGTTCATCGAACAGCACCGGATGCCCGGCGCGTGGCGGATAGAGACGTTCATCCGCGGCACCGTCCGCCCGGATGGCTGACGCGGGGCGTGGTCGGAGGTGTTGGCCGTGGTGCGCGACGGTGACGACGACCAGGGCGTCGCACTAGGGGCGCAACTGGCAGGGAGGTACCTGATGAACGACGGTCACCTGGACCGCGTGGTCCCTTCCCTCATCCTGTCCGTCGAGACCGGGACAGGCGGCGCTGGTCAGGCGAGTACGTCGACGAGTCGGGCGAGACGGCGATGGCGCGGACGGTCGGTGACGCTGGCGTGCAGCGTGGCCAAGGTGCCGGTGGGCCGCACCACGCCTGGCCCGCACCGGGCGACGGCCGCGTCCTCCGCGGAGTGGCTCGGCTTCCTGGCAGAGCACGGCGTGTCGAGCCAACTGTGCCTGTCGACGCCCTCCTGATTACGCCAATGAGACATCAATATTGAATGATAGAGTTATCTCAAATAATTCAGTCCCGAGGAGGCGCACCTTGCTGTCCGACACCCACCCCAACGCCGTGTGGCTGGCCGACCTGTACCGGGGCGGAGCGGCGATCTCGGCCGATCCGGGCCTGAGCGAGGACGAGAAGATCCAGCGGCTGCACGAGCACACCGTCGAGGTGATGGAGAAGATGTCCCCGGACATGGTGATCCACACCGGCGGTGTTCGCCTGGCGGCGACCGGCGGAATGGACTTCATGCGCCGGTACATGAAGCGGCGAGCGGGTCTCGCCGACGCCAACGTGGAACCGGTCCAGTTCGACCAAATCCTCGCCGACGACCACTACGGCGTGGTGCACGGCACTTTCCGCACGTCGCGCGGCGACTGGACCTGGACCCGCGTCGGCATGGGGGCGTGGCGTTTCAAGGACGGCCTGGCCGTCGAGCACTGGGAGCTCTCGGACGGTCCGACGTGGGACGAGTTCTTCCTCGCCGGCGATCCGGAGCCGTTCACCGGGTCGGCACAAGAGTTTTGGACCCGCGGCGTCTAACGTCGGGCCTGCGGCCGACGATACAATAGAACTGTCTCAACTCATAGCATTGTTCTACTTGCGCTTGCGCAACGATATGGGGGCCGATCAGCGACCCGGCAAGCCGTCCGGCCGCCACGTCCTAGGCGACGCTGGCGACCGGCGGCACGATCCACAGGCCGGTGGTGGCGACCAGACCGGCCACGGCCATCTTCAGCATTTGTACGGCAGACCCAAGAGGATCTTCGTAGACGCTGCAGAGGCTCGGACGTGCACACCGCAACATCGGCCCGATCGGCGTTCACCCCAGCCGACGAGCTCGGCAACCCTGCGCGCGGGCATGCCGGAGGCCTTGATCGCTGGCCGTACGCCTTCCCGGAGAACACCTGGGTCGACATGCAGATCCCACGCGGCGTCTCGCACCAGTTCAACGCCGTCGGACCGAACGCCGTGATCGACCCGGTGCACCCGGAGGAGTCCATCGAGGCGTTGCGCGAGGGGATGTCCGACTGCCGCATGATGGCTCAGACGATCTTCCTCGCGGAGGAGAAGAGCAGCTCGGAAACGTGCGCAGACGCGCTTGCCTGGTCCGCTGGAGGCTGATGCCGGCGACACCGGCAGCTCGACGCCGGCTGGGGCCCGCCCGTGCGGACCCCAGCCGGGCCGATCAGAAGTCCTCGTCGAACGAGACCGTCCCGCTCACCCCGACCTGGTAGGCCGACACCCGGCGCTCGAAGAAGTTCGAGAGCTCCTGCACGTCCTGCAGTTCCATGAACGCGAACGGGTTCTTCGAGCCGTAGATCGGCTCGATCCCGAGCACCTGCAGCCGCCGATCGGCGACGTGCTCCAGGTAGGAGCGCATGTCGGCCACCGACATGCCGGCCACACCTCCGCCGAGCAGGTCGTCCGCGAACTGCACCTCGGCGTCCACCGCTTCGCGCAGCATCTCCCGCACCTGCTCGAACAGCGACTCGTCGAACAGGTCGGGCTCTTCGCGGCGGACGGTGTCCACGACGTCGAACGCGAACGCCATGTGCATGGACTCGTCGCGGAACACCCAGTTGGTGCCCGAGGCGAGGCCGTTCAGCAACCCGCGCGAGCGCAGGAAGTAGACGTAGGCGAAGGCGCCGTAGAAGAACAGGCCCTCGATGCACGCCGCGAAGCAGATCAGGTTGAGCAGG
>NZ_DASVFL010000096.1:0-32967 GCF_036380075.1 Lentzea sp.
CGGCGCGGTTGAGGTGGACCAGCGCCACGTCGAGTCCGATCGCGGGCATGGCGACGAGCTCCTCGCCGTCGGCGTAGGGCGACCGCACGGTCCTGATCTCCGGCGCGTGCTCGAGCACGCCGGAGCCGAGGCCCGCCCTGATCGGCAGGAACGGCAGCCGGTGCGCGGCGGCGCGCAGGCCGGTCTGGAACATGCCCTCGTCCAGTTCCAGCACCTCGATCGCACCGGTCTCGCGGGCTCGTCTGAACCACGGGTCGTACGGGATCGAGTCGAGCGAGACGAAGCCGTAGACCAGCTTGCGCACCTTGCCCGCCGCGCACAGCAACCCGGCGTCCGGGCCGCCGTAGGTGACGACGGTGAGGTCCTTCACCGCTGTTCTCAGCAGTGCGTGCACCAGGGCCATCGGCTTGCGCCGCGAGCCCCAGCCGCCGATGCCGACGGTCATCCCGCCCTTGATCTCGCCGACGACCTCGTCAGCCGTCATTCGCTTGTCGCGCATGGTTTCCGTCCAGGAAGGCCTGCCGGGCGTGGTCCGACACACCGGTGAGGTTCAGCTCGAAGGTGAAGCCCTGCTCGAAGCGGTAGCTCTGGTGCACGCGCTGCGGGTCGATGCCGTTGATCGCCTCCTTGGCCGCGCGGATCACCCTGGGGTCCTTCTTCGCGATCTCCTGGGCGATCTCGCGCGCCGCGTCGTCGAGCCGCGCCCGCGGCACCACCTCGACGACGCTGCCGTGGTGGTGCAAGGTCTGCGCGCTGACGTTGCGGGCCGTGTAGTAGAGCGTCCGCATGAGGTGCTGCGGCACGAGCCGGGCGAGGTGCGTGGCCGCCCCGAGCGCCCCGCGGTCGACCTCGGGCAGCCCGAACGTGGCGTCGTCGGACGCGACGATGACGTCCGCGTTGCCGACCAGCCCGACCCCGCCGCCGAGGCAGAACCCGTTCACCGCGGCGACGACCGGCACCTCGCAGTCGTAGACGGCCGCGAAAGCCCTGGCGCACCCCCGGTTCGCGGCGACGAGCGCCTCGTACCCGGTCGAGCGCTGGATCTCCTTGAGGTCGACGCCCGCGCAGAACCCGCGGTTCTCGGCCCGCAGAACCACGACCCGAGCCTGCGGGTCCCTGCCCGCGCACGTGACCGCCTCGGCCAGCTCGAACCAGCCCTGCGAGGGGATGGCGTTGACCGGGGGATAGTCGACGGTGACCTCGATGATGCCGTTTTCGGTGTGGCTGCTGGAGATTCCCATGGCGCCGCCTTCCGAACCAAGCGATTGCTTGGTAACTTAGCAGTGCCGGAGCGACCGGGGTAGGTGCTGGTGGAACTGGACCTCGACGGAGCAGTGGTCCTCGTGACGGGCGGCGTGCGGGGTGTCGGTCTCGGCATCACCCGCGCGTTCCTCTCGGCCGGGGCCGTGGTGGTGACGTGCGCCCGGCACCCCTCCGAGGTGCAGGGCGCGTCGTTCGCGCAGTGCGACGTCCGCGACGCGGAACAGGTCTCCCGGCTGGTGAGCGGCATCGTCGCCGCGCACGGCCGGTTGGACGTCGTGGTGAACAACGCCGGCGGCGCGCCGTTCGCGTTGGCGGACAAGGCCTCGCCCCGGTTCCACTCGAAGATCGTCGAGCTGAACCTGCTGGCACCTCTGCTGGTGGCGCAGGCGGCGAACGCGGTCATGCAGACCCAGCCGTCAGGTGGCTCGATCGTCAACGTCAGCAGCATCTCGGGCCGTCGGCCGTCGCCCGGAACCGCTGCTTACGGCGCCGCCAAGGCCGGGCTGGACAGCCTGACGTCGTCGCTGGCCGTCGAATGGGCACCTCGGGTGCGGGTGAACGCGCTGGCCGTCGGCATGGTGCGGACCGAGCAGTCGCACCTGCACTACGGCTCGGAGGCCGGCATCGAGGCCGTGGCGCGAACCGTGCCGTTGGGGCGGCTCGCCACACCGGACGAGGTCGGCGCATGTGCCGTGTTCCTGGCTTCACCGCTGGCGTCCTACGTGAGCGGCGCGACGTTGGTCGTGCACGGCGGGGGAGAGGCGCCCGCGTTCCTGACCGCTGCCGATGGGGGTTCGTCATGAGCAGAGTCGTGATCGTGACCGGAGCCGGCCGTGGCATCGGCCGCGCCCACGCCCTGGCGTTCGCCGCCGAGGGAGCCCGTGTGGTGGTGAACGACCTGTCGGCGGACGCCGCGGGCGAGGTGGCCGCCCTGATCGGACCGCAGGCGATCGCCAACACCGACGACGTCGGGACGTGGGCGGGCGCTCGGCAGCTGGTCGAGACGGCGGTCTCCGAGTTCGGCCGCTTGGACGTGCTCGTGAACAACGCCGGCATCGTGCGCGACCGCATGGTCGTGAGCTGCAGCGAAGAGGAGTGGGACGACGTGGTGCGCGTCCACCTCAAGGGCCACTTCGCACCACTGCACCACGCCGCGACGTACTGGCGTGGCGTGGCGAAGGCCGGCGGCACCGCGTCGGGCCGTGTGATCAACACGTCGTCCGGCGCGGGCTTGTTCGGCAGCGTCGGGCAGGCGAACTACTCGGCGGCCAAGGCGGGCATCGCCTCGCTGACGCTGGTCGCGGCCGCCGAACTGGCCCGCTACGGGGTGACGGTGAACGCGATCGCCCCGGCCGCCCGCACACGCATGACCGAGGCGACGTTCGCCGCGACGATGGCGCCGCCCGAGGAGGGGTTCGACGCGATGGCCCCCGAGAACGTCTCGCCGCTGGTCGTGTGGCTCGGCAGCGAGGAGGCCGGGGACGTGACCGGGCGGATGTTCGAGGTGGACGGCGGGCGGGTCTGCGTGGTGCACGGCTGGCAGCGCGGCCCGGAGGTCGACAAGGGGTCGCGGTGGGCGCCGGGCGAGCTGGGTGACGTCGTGCGCAAGCTGGTCGCCGATGATCACCCGGTGCCGGTCTACGGAGCCGAGTAACGTCGATCAGGTGACCCGGCTCGCGACCCACGCCACCGTCTCTGGCGCGTTGGCGCTGTTGGGCGACCGTGAGCTGGGGGAGCTGCTGGACCGGGCCGAGCCGGGGATCGGCGAGCTTCGGGGCGTGGCGGGAACTGACAGGCGCGTCCCGTACCCGGCCGAGGACCTCAGATCCGTTCGATGATCGTGCCGGTCGCCAGCGCCCCACCCGCGCACATCGTGATCAACGCCGTCGACGCGTCCCGCCGCTCCAGCTCGTGCAGCGCGGTCGTGATCAGCCGCGTACCGGTGCTGCCCACCGGGTGCCCGATCGCGATCGCGCCGCCGTTGACGTTGACCCGGTCCCAGTTCGGCCGGTGCACCGCCGCCCACGACAGCACGACCGACGCGAACGCCTCGTTGACCTCGAACAGATCGATGTCCGCCATCTTCATGCCGCTGCGCTCCAGCAGTCGCGCCGTGGCGTCCACCGGGCCGTCGAGGTGGTAGTACGGGTCCGAGCCGACCAGGCACTGGGTGACGATGCGCGCGCGTGGCCTGAGGCCGTGCGCACGGGCGAAGTCCTCGTCGACGACCATCACCGCGGAGGCGCCGTCGGAGATCTGGGACGACGTCCCTGCCGTGTGCACGCCGTCCGGTACGACGGCTTTCAGCGCCGCCAACGCCTCCAGTGAGGTCTCCCGCAGCCCCTGGTCGGTGTCCACGAGGTCCTCGCCGACCTTCACCGGCACGACCTCGGCGGTGAACCGGCCGGCCGCCCAGGCCGCGCGGGCCCGGTTCTGCGACTGGACGCCGAACCGGTCGACCTCCTCGCGCCCGATGCCCCGCCGTGCCGCGACCCGTTCGGCCGCCACGAACTGGTTGGGCAGGTCGATCGTCCACGAGTCGGGGCGCGGCATGCCGGTCTCGCCGAGGTTGCTGCGCAGCGGGACGCGGCTCATGGCCTCGACACCGCAGGCGATGCCGCACGAGATCGCGCCGGCGGCGATGAGACCCGCGACGAGGTGCGTGGACTGCTGGGCCGAGCCGCACTGGGCGTCCACCGTCGTGCAGCCCGTGGTCTGCGGCAGGCCGGCGTGCAGCCAGGACGTCCGCGTGATGTTGTTGGACTGCTCGCCCGCCTGGGTGACCGTGCCGCCGATGGCCTGTTCGACGCTCGACGGATCGACGCCCGTCCGGTCGAGCAGCCCCCGCTGCGCCGCGCCGAGGAGCTCGGCGGCGTGCAGGCCGGACAACCAGCCGTTGCGCCTGCCGATGGGCGTGCGCACCGCTCCCACGATCACCGGACTGCCCACGCGAGCCTCCTCGACCTAGAAACTAGAACACGTTCCTGTGCATCACCAGATTGGCCGCATGGGGGCTTCAACACAAGGCGCAAGCGTGTTTGAATCAGATAGAACGCGTTCCACCTAGGAGGTGCCTGTGGGCAAGCCGAGCATCCCGGAAGGCTTCGACTTCACCGACCCGGACATGTACGCGAGTCGTCTGCCGCACGAGGAGTTCGCCGAGCTCCGCAAGACCGCGCCGATCTGGTGGAACTCCAAACCGCTGGGCCAGGGCGGCTTCCCCGACGAGGGCTACTGGGTGGTGACCAGGCACCACGACGTGAAGGAGGTCTCGCGCAACAGCGAGCTCTTCTCCAGTCGCGAGAACACGGCGATCATCCGCTTCAAGGACGACATGCCGCGCGACAACATCGAGATGCAGCGCCTCCTCCTGCTCAACATGGACCCGCCCACCCACACCAAGCAACGCGGCATCGTCTCCCGCGGCTTCACCCCGAGAGCGGTCAACGCCCTGCGCGAGGCCCTGACGGCCCGCGCCGAGAAGATCGTGACCGAGGCCCTCGCCAAGGGCAGCGGCGACTTCGTCTCGGACGTGGCCTGCGAGCTCCCGCTGCAGGCCATCGCCGAGCTGATCGGCATCCCGCAGGAGGACCGCCGCAAGATCTTCGACTGGTCCAACCAGATGATCGCCTACGACGACCCCGAGTTCGAGATCGAACCACTGGCCGCGGCCACCGAGCTCCTCGGCTACTCGTGGACGATGGCGGAGGACCGCCGCAAGTGCCCACGCCACGACATCGTCACCAAACTGGTCCAGGCGGACGTGGACGGCGCGGGCCTGGCGTCCGAGGAGTTCGGCTTCTTCGTCCTCCTCCTCGCAGTGGCCGGCAACGAGACGACCCGCAACGCCATCACCCACGGCATGAAGGCCTTCTTCGACCACCCGGACCAGTGGGAACTCTTCAGGGCGGAACGCCCCGCCACCACAGCGGACGAGATCGTTCGCTGGGCCACCCCGGTCGTCTCGTTCCAGCGCACGGCCATGGCCGACACGGTCCTGAGCGGCGTGGAGATCAAACAGGGCCAACGAGTGGGCATGTTCTACTCCTCGGCCAACTTCGACGAGGAAGTCTTCACCGCCCCGGAGGTCTTCGACATCACCAGGGACCCGAACCCGCACCTGGGCTTCGGCGGTAGCGGCGCACACTTCTGCATCGGCGCGAACCTGGCGAGGCTGGAGATCGACCTGATCTTCAACGCCATCGCCGACGCCATGCCGAACATCAAGCAGGTGGCCGAGCCGCGCCGCCTGCGGTCAGGCTGGCTGAACGGCATCAAGGAGTTCCGCGTCCAGTACGCGTGAGAGGCCCCGCCGCGCCCGGATTCCGGGCGTGGCGCGGCGGCGTGTGAGCACGGAACGGACAACGCGTCCGTGGGGGCACGACCAGGTGCGGTCAAGGCGTCGTCAACGTCCCCAAAGCCCGCTCGGTCTCCCAGAAGGCCCGGACGGACCGGATCAACCCGTCCTCACCGACCCGGTAGACGAACACACCCTCCGTGGAAACCGAAGCCCCGCCAGGCAGGAACGCCCGGATAACACCGACGTTCGCACACTCGGACCCAGCAGCGAACGAGTCGTAGATCTCGAACTCGAACCGCTCAACAGGCCCGATCGCCATGTCCCAGAACCCGGAGATCCCAGCCACCCCGTGATGCCCAAGCCCCGAGGCATCGAACATGGACGGCCCGACGGGATCCTCGACCACAGCGTCCTCGGCGAACAGGGCCAGCCACTCCTCTTTGGCCCCACGCACAACAGCGTCCATGGAACGCCAGGAAGCAACCCGAGCAGGCGTCTCCACCTCGGAGGCCTTCCACGTCACGGCGGTCATGAGAACTCTCCCAGCACCTCGTCGGCAAACCGCCGGAGCCCGTCCTTCTTGGCCTGCAACCCGCCGTCGAAACCGACGCCGTAGAACAGCCAGGGGACCACGATCACGTCGGTGACCCCGATCTCCTCCAGCTGCCGGTACCCGTCCACCCCGAACCGGTCGATGCACACGGCCTGGATCTCGAACGGCCGCTCGAACGCGCCGAGATCCTTCAGCTGCGCGATCACCGACTGGAGATCAGCGAACTTGATCATCGCCGAAGTCCACCCGTCGCCCACGCGGGCGGCCCGCTTCAGGGCGGGCAGGGTGTGGCCGCCGACGTAGAACGGCACCGGCGAGGTGGGTGCCGGCGACATCTGCAGCCGGTCGAAGTCGAAGTAGTCGCCGTGGTACTCGACCATCCCGCCGCCGAGCACCAGCTTCAGCACGTCGATCATCTCGTCGACGCGCGGCCCGCGGTTCTTGAACGGCACGCCGCACCACTCGAACTCCTCCGGCGACCAGCCGAGCCCGACGCCGAGGCCGAAGCGGTTGCCGGTCAGGTGCGCGACCGACCCGATCTGGCGGGCCAGCAGCAACGGGTTGCGCGAGCCGAGTTTCAGGACCTGCGTGTAGAAGTGGATCCGCGACGTGACGGCGCCCATCGCCGCCGCCGCGACGAACGGGTCGACCCACGGCGTCTCCGGGTTCCACATGCGCGAGCCGTCCGGTGTGTACGGGTAGTCCGCGGACACCTTCTCGGAGAAGAACAGGGAGTCCGGCAGCGCGATCGACGCGTACCCGCACTCCTCGGCGCACTGGGCCAGCGACGTCAGTTGGTCGAGCGGGCTCATCGCGATGCCGACGGTGAACTTCATGGCTTCTCCGATCCGACGACCCACATGGCGAAGAACTGCGACCCACCGCCGTACGCGTGGCCCAGCGCGACCCGCGCGCCGTCGACCTGGTGGTCGCCCGCGGTGCCCATGACCTGCATGGCGGCCTCGGCGAACCGCAGCAGGCCGGACGCGCCGATCGGGTTCGACGAGAGCACGCCGCCGGACGGGTTGACCGGGAGGCGGCCGCCGATCTCGGTCTCGCCCGCCTCGGTGAGCTTCCAGCCCTGACCGGCGTCCGCGAACCCCAGGTTCTCCAGCCACATCGGCTCGAACCACGAGAACGGCACGTAGATCTCGGCGGCGTCCACTTCGGACAGCGGGTCGGTGATGCCCGCCTGCTTCCACAACGCTCGCGCGCAGTCCTGCCCCGCCTGGGGGTTGACCTGGTCGCGGCCGGCGAACGTCGTCGGCTCCGTCCGCATCGCGGTCGCGCGGATCCAGGCGGCGCGCGAGGAAGTCGGCGAGGCCGAGATCACCACCGCGCAGGCGCCGTCCGACGACGGACACGTCTCGTCGTAGCGGATCGGGTCCCACAACATCTTGGACGCCCGCACCGACTCGACGGTGGTGTCCGGCTGCTTGAGGTGCGCGTACGGGTTCAGCGCGCCGTTGCGGCGGTCCTTCGCGGCCACCATCGCGCCGATGTGCTCGGGAGCGCTCGCACGACGGATGTAGGCGCGGACGTGCGGTGCGAAATAGCCGCCG
Source organism: Lentzea sp. (assembly GCF_036380075.1). Taxonomy (NCBI): domain Bacteria; kingdom Bacillati; phylum Actinomycetota; class Actinomycetes; order Pseudonocardiales; family Pseudonocardiaceae; genus Lentzea; species Lentzea sp. The sequence continues at coordinate 7,679 of NZ_DASVFL010000096.1, forward strand.
GCGCCGGCGTGCACGGGCATCGTGAACGGCGTCGGCACGGACAGAGCCCACATCGCGTTCGACTCCGACTGCTTCTCGAACGCCACGGCCAGCACGCGGTCGTGCACGCCGGACTGGACCAGCGAGGCGGCGACGTTGCCCGTGCTGCCACCGACCGAACCCGCCGTGTGCACGCGCAGCAACGGTTTCCCGACGGCGCCCAGGGCGTCCGCCAGGAACAGCTCGGGCATCATCACGCCCTCGAACAGGTCCGGTGCCTTGCCGAGCACCACGGCGTCGATGTCCGGCCAGTCCACGCCCGCGTCGGCCATCGCGCGGTCGATCGCCTCGCGGCACAGGCCCGCCATCGACACGTCGAGGCGCTTCGCGGCGTGGTGCGTCTGGCCGGTGCCGACCACAGCTGCCGGTCGCATCTACTCCCGCCCTTCCATCACGCAGACGAGGTTCTGTTGGAGCAGCGGCCCGCTGGTGGCGTGGCCGAGCACGCGGGACGCCGAGCCGTCGTGAACCCGGCGGGCCGCCTCGCCGATCCTGGCGAGACCGGCCGAGAACATCGGGTTGCCCGCCAGCACACCACCGGACGGGTTCACCGCCACGTCGTCACCGAGCCCGAGCGCTTGGCGCAGCAGGATCTCCTGGTGGGTGAACGGCGCGTGCAGTTCCGCCACCTCCACCCCGTCGGCCCCGGCCGCTTTGCCCGCGGCCACCGCGGAAGGAGACGTCGTCAGGTCGCGCGTCCCGAACGACGGCGAGTCGACCCGGTGCTCGAACCCGGTGATCCACGCGGGCCGCTCGCAGAGCTCCCGCGCGCGGTCGCCGGCCGCGAGCACGATCGTGGCCGCGCCATCGGTGATCGGCGCGCAGTCGTGCCGCCGCAACGGGTCCGCGACGTAGTCGGAGGCCAGCAGGGAGTCGACGTCCACCCGACCCGACAGCTGCGCCAGCGGGTTCGACAGGGCGTTGGCCCGGCTCTGCGCGGCCACGGACGCCATCGCCCGCTCGTCCCACAGCCCCGCCTCGATGCCGAGCCGCGCCTGGATGCCCGCCAGGCCGATCGTGTCCGGCCACAACGGAGTGACGACGTACGGGTCGAGCTGCATCGCCATCACGCGGCGCAACTGACCGGCGGACGACTTGCCGAAGCCGTAGACCAGGGCCGTGTCGACCTCGCCGCACTGCAGCTTCACCCAGGCCTCGTACAGCGCCCAGGCGGCGTCCATCTCGACGTGCGACTCGGCGATCGGCGGGAAGGCGCCGATCGCGTCCACCGCCGAGACGAACGAGAACGCGCGCCCCGCCAGGTAGTCCGACGAGCCCGAGCACCAGAACCCGATGTCGGACTTGGTGAGCCCGAGGCCGCCGAGCACCTCGTGGAAGATCGGCACCAGCATCTCGACGCCGTTGGTGGTGCCGTCGGTCTCGCGCACGCAGGGCGTCTGCGCGAAACCGACTACCGCAACCTCACGCATGCGAGCCTCACAGGTGCCGGGAGTAGGAGTCGAACGCCGCGTCCGGCTCGCCGGAGGGCTTGAAGTGGTCGATGTTCTGCATCGTCGGGCCCCACTCCTCGCGCGGTTTCCAGACCGCCTCGACGCGCATGCCCATCCGCACGTCCTCCGGCGCGACGCCGAGCAGCAGGTGCAGGAACGGGATGTCCGCGCCGTCGAGCAGCACGTAGGCCGAGACGTACGGCGGCGGGATGCGCTGGCCGAGGAACGGCACGTTGACCACGCAGAACGTCGTGACGGTGCCGCGGTCGGACAGCTCGACCTGGTCCGTCGTCGGCACGCCGTCGGTGGGACACGCGGGCCGCGGCGGGAAGTAGACCTTCTCGCAGGCGGGGCAGCGCTGCGCGATCAGCCGGCCCTCCATCAGGCCGCGCAGGAACGGGTCCTCCGTCGGCGACGCGGAATGCGTGTAGTGGAGGTTGACCGGCGTGATCACCATCGAGACGTCCTCCGCCTCGACCGGCGGGTCGGCGGGGGCGTCGGAGAGCTCGAAGCACTCGATGTCGGTGATCGCGCCGACGCGCTCGCCACGCCACCGCACCCGCACGCGTGCACCCGTGGAGATCGCGTCGGGCGAACCCGCGTCCACGGCGTGCAGCAACGACGTGTCGGCGCCGTCGAGCTGGATGAGCGACCACGCGAACGGCCGGTCGAGCGGCTGGCCTTCGAGCGGTTCGGGGATCCAGGACCAGCCGCGCACGACACCGGTCGACGCCACGTCGACGAACTCGGACAGCTCCTCCGCCGTCACGGGGTCGTACTCGAGCGGCGGCACGTGCACACGGCCGTCCGAGCCGCGGATGCCGGTCACCTTGCGGCGGCGCAGGTCCGAGAGGAACCGGCCGATCGTCGGGCCGGTGGAGCGCGTGTAGTCGAAGCCGACGTCCAGTGGAGCACTCAGCGGCTTGGTCACAGATCAAAGTGAAACAGGTTCTCGAAATGGTGGCAAGATGAGTGCATGAAGCTCGGTCTGCAGCTCGGCTACTGGGGCGCTGGTCCGCCCTCGAACGCCGCCGAACTCGTGGCGGCGGCAGAAGTTTCCGGCTTCGACGCGGTGTTCGCGGCCGAGGCGTGGGGCTCGGACGCCTTCACCCCGTTGGCGTGGTGGGGATCCGAGACCGAACGGGTGCGGCTCGGCACGTCCGTCGTGCAGATGTCCGCCCGCACCCCGGCGGCGTGCGCGATGCACGCCCTGACCCTGGACCACCTGTCCGGCGGCCGGTTCGTGCTGGGACTCGGCGTCTCCGGACCGCAGGTCGTGGAGGGCTGGTACGGGCGCCCGTTCGCCAAACCCCTGGCCAGGACCAGGGAGTACGTCTCGATCCTGCGCCAGGTGCTGGCCCGCGAGGCGCCGGTGCGCAACGACGGCCCGCACTACCCGCTGCCGTACCGGGGGCCCGGAGCGCTCGGGCTGGGCAAGCCGCTCAAGCCCATCACCCACCCGCTGCGCGCCGACCTGCCCATCTGGCTCGGCGCCGAGGGGCCGAAGAACGTCGCGCTGACGTCGGAGATCGCCGACGGCTGGCTCGCGATCTACTACGCGCCCAGGCTCGCCGGCATGTACGACGAGTGGCTCGGCGAGGGGTTCGCGAAATCCGGCCGGAGCAGGGAGAACTTCGAGGTCGCGGCCACCTGCCAGGTCGTCGTGACGGACGACCCGGTGTCCGTCCGGGCGATGCTGAAGCCGTTCGTCGCCCTGTACATCGGCGGGATGGGCGCGCCGGGGATGAACTTCCACGCCGAGGTGTTCACCCGCATGGGATACGGCGAGGCGGTGCAGGACATCGGCAGGCTGTTCCAGGCGGGCCGCAAGGACGAGGCGGCGCAGGTGGTCCCGGACGAGCTCGTGGCCGAGATCAGCATCGTCGGCACGGCCCAGCACGTCCGCGAGGAGGTCGGCCGCTGGGAGAAGGCGGGCGTCACGATGCTGCTCGTCGGATGTCGCGACGTTGCCTCGATCAAGGCGGTGGCGGAGGCTTGTCAGTAGGTGAAACGCGTTCTACTTTGAGGGTGTGGTCACTGGACTCTGGAACATCGCCGCGGACCGGCCGGACACCATCGCGCTGGTCGGCCCGAGCGGTCACGAGATCACCTACCGGGAGCTGGCCGACGCCGCGAACCGGTACGGGCGCGGGTTCCAGGCGCTGGGTCTGGAACCCGGCGACAGCATCGTGCTGATGCTGCCGAACAGCGCCGAGCTGGTGCAGGTGTACTTCGCCGCGTACCAGACCGGTCTCTACGTGGTGATGGCCAACTGGCACCTGACCGGCGCCGAGGTCGCGTACCTCGTGCAGGACAGCGGTGCCAAGGCGTTCGTGGGCCACGAACGGTTCGCGCAGGCGGCCGCGGAGGCGTCGGCGGGCCTGCCGGGGAACGCGCGGTTCGCGGTCGGGGACATCGACGGCTTCGAGCCGCTGGCGAAGCTCGGCGAGGGCGAGGAGGGCAGGCCCGACGTCCGCACCACCGGGTCGCCGATGCTCTACACCTCCGGCACCACCGGGCGGCCGAAGGGCGTGCGCAGGCCGTTGACCGGCGCCGATCCCGACGCCGTGCCGGGCTCGGCGCAGTGGTTCTTCGGGATCTTCGGCATCTTGCCGCACGACGGGCACGTGCACCTGTGCGGGTCGCCGCTCTACCACACCGCCGTGCTGAACTTCGTGACCATCTCCATCCAGCTCGGACACACCGCCGTGCTGATGGACCACTGGTCGCCGGAGGAGATGCTGCGGCTCATCGACCGGTACAAGGTCACCCACAGCCACATGGTGCCGACCCAGTTCCACCGCCTGCTCGCGCTGCCCGACGACGTGAAGTCCAAGTACGACATGGGTTCGCTGCGCGCGATGATCCACGGCGCCGCGCCGTGCCCGTTGGAGGTCAAGCGGCGCATGCTCGACTGGTGGGGGCCGGTCGTCATCGAGTACTACGCGGCCACCGAGGGCGGCGGCACCGCGATCTCCGCGCAGGAGTGGCTGCGCAAACCCGGATCCGTCGGCCTGCCGTGGCCGACGTCCGAGATCAAGATCCTGGGCGAGGACGGCGCCGAGCTCCCGGCAGGGGAGCAGGGGCTCGTCTACATGCGCATGGGCGACTCGACGTTCGAGTACCACAAGGACGCCGAGAAGACCCGCGCCGCACGGGTCGGCAAGCTCTTCACGTTGCAGGACATCGGGTACCTCGACGAGGACGGCTACCTGTTCCTCTGCGACCGCAAGAACGACATGATCATCTCCGGTGGGGTGAACATCTACCCGGCGGAGATCGAGGGCGAGATCATCTGCCACCCCAAGGTCGCGGACGTCGCGGTGTTCGGCGTCCCGCACGCCGACTGGGGCGAGGAGATCAAGGCCGTCGTGCAGCCGGTGGACGGTGTCGAGGGCGATGACGCGCTGTCCGCGGAGATCCTCGAGTTCGCGCGGACGAGGCTCGCGAAGTTCAAGCTCCCGCGCACGATCGAGTACATGGCGGAGCTTCCCCGCGACCCGAACGGCAAGCTGTACAAGCGGAAGCTCCGCGACCGTGCGTGATCTGATCAAGATGTCGTCGGGTGAGGTCGAGGCTTTCCTGAACGAGCAGAAGACGTTGGTCGTGGCGACCATCGGGCGCGCCGGGCTGCCGCACCTCGCGCCGATGTGGTTCGCGTTCCTGGACGGCGAGATCGTCTTCTGCACCGACCGCAAGTCGCAGAAGATCGTCAACCTGCGCCGCGACCCGCGCTGCAGCGTGCTGGCGGAGGCGGGCGAGACCTACGACCAGCTGCGCGGCGTGCACATGGAGGGCGTCACCGAGTTCACCGACCTCGGCCCGGTCGTGGACGCCGTGGTGGCGCGCAACTTCGGTGAGGTGGGCGACGACGAGACCGCCCGCGAGGCGATGCGCAAGGCCATGTCGAGGCGCGTCGCCGTGATCTTCCGTCCGACGCGGACGGCCAGCTGGGACCACCGCAAGACGATGCCGGGAGCGACCCCATGACCCTCAACCGCCGCCAGGTGCTCGCCGGAGCCGGTCTCGCGCTGGCCTCGGGACTCGTCAGACCCGGCTCCGCGTCGGCGGCCGACGAGTTCGACGTCGTCGTGGTCGGGTCGGGCGCGGCCGGCATGACCGCGGCCCTCACCGCCGCGAAGCGCGGCCTGAGCTGCGTGGTGCTGGAGAAGGCGCCGACGTTCGGCGGCTCGGCCGCCCGGTCCGGCGCCGGCATCTGGATCCCGAACAACGAGGTCATCCTCGCTGCCGGTGTGCCGGACACGCCCGCGAAGGCCGCGCAGTACCTGGCGGCGGTCGTCGGCGACATCCCGCCGGCGCGCCAGCAGGCCTACCTGGCCCACGGGCCGCAGATGATCTCGTTCGTGATGCGCAACAGCCCGCTGCGCTTCCGGCACATGGACGGCTACAGCGACTACTACCCGGAGCTGCCCGGCGGCATCGCGCGGGGCCGGTCGATCGAGCCCGACGTGCTGGACGGCCGCGTCCTCGGCGACGAGCTGGCGAACCTCAACGCCCCCTACCTGGCCGTGCCGGCCGGCATGGTCATCTTCGGCGCGGACTACAAGTGGCTCAACCTGGCTCTCGTCAACGCCAAGGGCGCCGCCACCGCGGCCGCCGCGCTGGCCCGCGGCACGGCGGCCGCGCTGGCCGGGCAGAAGCCGCTGACGATGGGCCAGGCACTGGCGGGCGGCCTGCGCGCGGGCCTGATGCAGGCCGGCGTGCCGGTGTGGCTCAACACCGGTCTGCAGGACCTGGTCGTGGAGAACGGTGCCGTCAAGGGAGTGCTGACCTCACGCGGAGTCGTGCGCGCCCGGCGCGGCGTCATCATGGGCTCCGGTGGCTTCGAGCACAACGCGGCGATGCGCGCCCAGTACCAGCGCCAGCCGATCGGTACTCAGTGGACGGTCGGCGCGAAGGAGAACACCGGCGACGGGCACCGAGCGGGCCAGCGCGCCGGAGCGGCGTTCGACCTGATGGACGACGCCTGGTGGGGTCCGGTGATCCCGACGCCCGGCTCGTCGTACTTCTGCCTCGCCGAACGCACGCTGCCCGGTGGCCTGATCGTCAACGCGGCGGGCAGGCGGTTCGTCAACGAGGCCGCGCCCTACAGCGACGTCGTGCACGTCATGTACGACAAGAACCCCACCGACCCGTGCATCCCGTCATGGCTCATCGTCGACCAGAACTACCGCAACCGGTACCTGTTCGCCGACGTCGCCCCGGCACTGCCGCTGCCCGACGGCTGGTACCAGTCCGGCGCCGTGGTGAAGAACTGGTCGCTCGACGGACTGGCTTCCGCGATCGGGGTGCCGGGCGCCGCGCTGAAGGCGACCGTCAGCAGGTTCAACAGCCAGGCCCTGAGCGGCAGGGACGCGGACTTCCGCCGCGGCGACTCCGCCTACGACCACTACTACACCGACCCGGCGGTCATCCCGAACTCGTGCCTCGCGCCGCTGTGGCTGGCGCCGTTCTACGCGTTCAAGATCATGCCCGGCGACCTCGGCACCAAGGGCGGTCTGGTGACCGATGCACGAGCCCGCGTGCTGCGGCCGGACGGGTCGGTGATCCCGGGGCTGTACGCGGCGGGCAACGTGAGCTCGGCGGTGATGGGCCGCAGCTACGCGGGGGCCGGGTCGACGATCGGGCCGGCGATGACGTTCGGGTACGTCGCCGCGAACAACGTCTAGGTCCTAGTCCAGCTCCCACACCGTCACGTGGCCTTCGATCGTCTGCGCGTCGACCGCCGCGACCTCGAGCCGGAAGACGCGGCCGTGCGGCGTCAGACCGCACACGCGGCTGCCGGCGACCAGGTTCTCCGCGTCCTGGGTGGACTGCCCGGTGAGGTGGGCCAGGCACTCCGCCTGTCCGGGGAGCCCGTCGGTGAACCACTCGGCGAGCCGGTAGCCGGGGTCGCCGTGCAGCCGGCCCGGGGTGAGCGGCCAGAGGTTCGCGCCGGCGGTGTCGCGCGGTTGCCTGGGGTCCAGGTGGTAGCTGCCGAACCTCAGCGACCCGCTGTAGCGCACGCCCGCGACCGGCGGCGCCGCGGCGGTGGAGATCGAGGTCTCGGTGGTGGTCCCCGGCGGCGGTGGCGGGGCGCTGTGGACCGGCCGTGCCACCGAACCCTGTTGCGCCGTCGGACGGATCGTCACCCGCGCGGGAGCGGGCCCGGTCGTGGCCGGAGGCGGTGACGACGTTGTCGTCGTCGCGTCCAGCGGCGCACTCGTGGGCGAGACGGGCAGTTCCACGGCCTGGTCGTCCGACACCGCGAGGTCGACGACGGAGGCGGTGCCTCCCAGCACGGCGGCCACCGCGGGAACGCTCAGCCACCAGAGGACCCTGCGCTGCCAGCGCCTTCCCGGCGTGCCGACGTTGATCTCGATCGACCCCGCCTGCAACGCCGTGCCGCTGACGTCGCCGCCGAGGTCGTTCTCGGTCGCCTGATCGGAGTGCTTCACGACTGGCCCCTTCGCCCCGCTGCCGGAGTGTGACGGTTGGCTGATCGGCCAGTCAAACTCCTGTGTTACGGGGGCAAACGAATCGGTTGATGAAGTACCGTGGGGTGCAACGCATTCGAACCTGGGGGAGAGATGCATCGAACTCTGCTGTCCTTGTTCACGTCCGCGGTCCTGGTGGCCGCCACGCTGACCACGGCGGACGCCGAGGCGGCCGCGGTCAGGACCACCATGTCGTTCGTCGCGCACCAGGACGACGACCTGCTGTTCATGAACCCCGACATCGCCTCGGACGTCGAGGCGGGCTACAACGTCTGGGTCGTCTACCTCACCGCGGGCGAGGTCCACACGAGGGATCCGCTGGGGTACGCGAACCAGCGCGTCGAGGGTGAACGGGCCGCGTACGCCAAGACCGCCCGAGTGGCCAACAACTGGACGTACGAGGAGCTGTGGGTGGACGGCCACCCGCTGGCCACCAACCGGCTCAACGGCACGAACGTGCGCCTGGTGTTCACCTACGTCCACGGCGCGTCCGGCGGGTGCGACAGTCCGGGCGGTGACCCGCAGGGCGACCTGTACCGGATGCTGCACGACGGCTCGGGCAACAGCTACGTCGCCCGTCCGATCGACGGAAGGCCTTCGTACACCCGGCAGTCCTTCACCTCGATGCTGCGCACGCTCATCGGGTACGCGAACCCGGAGTACATCCGGTCCGGCAGCAGCATCGGCCACCGCGACAGCCCCAACCGGGACCACGTCGACCACACCTCCGCCGCCAACCTCGTCGCGGAGGCCGATCTGGACGGCGCCGGTCGCACGTGGATCCGCCGGGACGAGTACACCGGTTACAACAGCGCCAACTTCCCGGAGAACGTCTTCGGTTACTGGAACGTCCGCAAGGTCGAGATCTGGGACGAGTACTGGCCGCACGACCCCGAGCTCGGACGGCTGTCGCACGAGTACGCCTTCACCCGCCAGATCCGGCCGGAGGGCAGGATCTTCTGGCCCGGCACGCCCTGGGTGCCGCCGGGCGACTTCTTCGTGGCGGGCTGCTAGCGGCCCTTGAACTCCGGCTTGCGCTTCTCCGCGAACGCGCGAGGCCCTTCCTTCGCGTCCTCGCTGCCGAACACCTCCATGCCCAGACGAGCGTCCACAGTGAACGCGTCGTTCTCGTGCATGCCCTCGGTCTCCCGCATGGTCTGCAGGATCTTCCGCACGGCGACGGGCCCGTTGGCGGTGATCAGCGCGGCCAGTTCGAGGGCCTTGTCGAGTGCTTGGCCGTCCGGCACGACGTGTCCGATGAGGCCGATCTCCTTGGCCTCCGCGGCGCGGATGTGCCGGCCGGTCAGCAGGAGGTCGGCCGCCACGGTGTACGGGATCTGGCGCGGCAACCGGACCGCCGAGCCGCCGAGCGGGAACAGGCCCCAGCGGGCCTCCGAGACGCCGAAGCGGGCGCTCTCGCCGGCCACGCGGATGTCCGTCGCCTGAAGGATTTCCGTGCCGCCGGCGACCGCGGGGCCTTCCACGGCCGCGATGAGCGGTTTCGTCAACCGGCGACCCTTCAGCAGCGGCTCGATGACGGAGAAGTCGAACCGGCCGGCGTTCTCGCCGGGGTGGTTCCGCGTCATGGCCTTCAGGTCGGCGCCCGCGCAGAACGAGCCGCCCGCGCCGGTCAGGACGCACACGCGCACGTCCGGGTCGGAGTCCACGCGGTCCCAGGCTTCCTTCATGATCGCCAGCATCGGGCCGGACAACGCGTTGCGGACCTCCGGCCGGTTCATCGTCACGACCAGGACGTTGCCGACCAAGTCCACCAACGCGTGAGGTTCCGTCGTGGTCGTCATTCGCGCGCCTCCTGGATCGAGTCTGACCGCACGGGGGATTGTCGAGAACAGTAACACGTTCTACTTTGCGTACCATGGCCCTCAACGTCGCAGACCTCGTTGAACACGCCGCCGACACCGTGCCCGACCGGACCGCGCTCGTGTGCGGGTCCAAGCGGACCACCTATGCCGAACTGGAGTCGCGGGCCAACAAACTGGCTCACCACCTGGCAAAGAACGGCGTGACACCGGGTGCGCACGTCGGGCTCTACGCGCGCAACTCCATCGAGCTGGTCGAGGCCATGCTCGCGGTGTACAAGCTGCGCGCCGTGGCCATCAACGTGAACTACCGCTACACCAAGAACGAGTTGCAATACCTGTTCGGGGAAGCGGACCTCCAGGCGCTGGTGCACGAACGCCGGTACTCGCCGCTGGTCGCGGAGGTGGGCGTGCCCGGCCACGCCGTCGTCATCGACGACGAGACGGAGGAGCCGTTCGAGGGCGCGGACTACGAGACCGCGCTGAGCGAGGAGTCCGGGGAGCGCGACTTCGGGCTGCGCAGCCCCGACGACCTCTACATCCTCTTCACCGGCGGCACGACCGGCATGCCCAAGGGCGTGATGTGGCGGCACGAGGACGTGTGGCGCACGCTCGGCGGCGGCATCGACTTCGTGACCGGCGAGCGCCTCACCGACGAGTGGCAGCAGGCCAGGTCCGGCAAGGACTACGGGATGGTGCGGTTGTGCCTGCCGCCGTTGATCCACGGCGCCGCGCAGTGGGCCGTGCTCGGCGCGTTGTTCAGCGGCAGCACCGTCGTGCTGGTGCCGAAGTTCGACCCCGCCGAGGTCTGGCGCGTCATCCAGCGGGAGAAGGTCCAGGTCACCGCGATCACCGGGGACGCGATGGGCCGGCCGCTGATCGAGGAGTTCGAACGCGGCGACTACGACGCGTCGTCGCTGTTCATCCTCAACAGCAGCGCCGCGCTGTTCTCGTTCCCGGTGAAGAGGAAGTTCCAGGAGCTCCTGCCGCACACGACGTTGCTGGAGTCGATCGGGTCGAGCGAGACCGGGTCCACCGGCATCGGCGCGGTGCCGAAGGAGATCGTGAAGACCGACGGCACCAAGGTGAAGCTCAACGACGACACCATCGTCATCGACGAGGACGGCAACAAGCTCGACCCCGTGCCCGGTGTCGTCGGCAAGCTCGCGCGCGGCGGGCACATCCCGCTCGGCTACTACAAGGACCCCGAGAAGACCGCGCGGATGTTCGTCGAGGTCGACGGCAGGCGGTTCACCGTGCCCGGCGACTACGCCAGGTTCGAGGAGGACGGCGACATCACGTTGCTGGGCCGCGGCAGCGCGTGCGTCAACACCGGCGGCGAGAAGGTGTTCCCCGAAGAGGTCGAGTCGGCGCTGAAGTCGCACCCGGACGTGTTCGACGCGCTCGTGATCGGCGTTCAGGACGACCTGCTCGGCCAACGCGTCGGCGCGCTCGTCCAGCCGCGCGACGGCGCCACGCCGACACTGTCCGAACTGGACGCCCACGTCCGCGGGACCCTCGCGGGCTACAAGGTGCCGCGGTCGCTGTGGCTCGTCGACGAGATCGGCCGCACCCCGAGCGGCAAACCCGACTACCAGTGGGCGCAGCGCCACGTGGAGGACCATGCGCACCAGCCTGTGTGACGAGCTCGGCATCGAGCACCCGGTCTTCGGCTTCACGCCGTCCGAGCACGTGGCGGCGGCGATCAGCAGAGCCGGCGGCCTCGGCGTGCTCGGGTGCGTCCGCTTCAACGACGCCGAGGACCTCGACCGCGCGTTGACGTGGATGGACGACAACTGCGACGGCAAGCCCTACGGCGTCGACATCGTCATGCCCGCCACCATTCCCGAGGAGGGCTCCCAGGTCGACCTCTCCTCACTGATCCCGCAGTCGCACAGGGACTTCGTGCAGCAGACGCTGCTGAAGCTCGGCGTGCCGCCGCTGCCCGACGGCGAGGGAGGAGAAGGCGTGCTGGGGTGGCTGCACTCCGTGGCGCGCTCGCACGTCGACGTGGCGCTGGAACACCCGATCCGGCTGATCGCCAACGCGCTGGGCTCGCCGCCCACCGACGTCATCGAACGCGTGCACGCCGCCGGCGTTCCCGTGGCCGCGCTGGCGGGCAAGGGCGAACACGCCCGCCGGCACGTGGCCAACGGCGTCGACATCGTGGTGGCGCAGGGCTACGAGGCCGGCGGGCACACCGGTGAGGTCGCGACCATGGTGCTGGTGCCGGAGGTCGTCGACTCGGTCGACGTGCCGGTGCTCGCGGCGGGCGGGATCGGCTCGGGCCGGCAGGCCGCCGCGGCGATGGCGCTGGGCGCGTCCGGGGTGTGGATGGGCTCGTACTGGCTGACCACCGCCGAGTACACGCAGAGCCCGTTGACCCAGAAGGCCCTGCTGGCGGCGAGCTCCAGCGACACCGTCCGCACCCGCATCTACACCGGCAAGCCCGCGCGGTTGCTGAAGACGCGGTGGACCCAGGCGTGGGCGGAACCCGGTGCACCGGAGCCGTTGCCGATGCCGTTGCAGAACCTGCTCGTCAGCGAGGCCCACCTGCGGATCGCCCGGTCCGACGACCCGTCGGTGGTGTCCATGCCCGTCGGCCAGGTGGTCGGGCGGATGAACGAGGTGCGGCCCGTGGCCGACGTGATGGCGGACCTCGTGCGGGAGTACGGGCAGACGGTGGAAAGGTTGACGAAACTGGACCGTTAGGACGTATCGTGTTGCCGACTTGGGGACCATCTCTTGGGGGCAACACGATGCGAAGACGTGTGTTCGGCGTGCTCATCGGCGGGCTGGTGCTCGCCTCCACGGCGGCCGGACCGCAGGCCGCCGCGGCCGAACCGTGCCGCTGGATCGCGCACGACCTGCCGCTGCCCGCGAACTCGGAGTGGGCCAGGACCAGCGGCAGCAGCGAGAACAACCGGTTCATCGTCGGCGAGGCCGAGGTCGGCAGCGACGTCGGGCAGAGCGGCCTGCTGTGGGACGACGGCGTGCTGACCCGCCTGCCCTCCGCCGGCTCGTCCTCGATCGGGGTGCGCCCGAAGGACGTGAACAACGACGGCGTCGTCGTCGGCCGTCAGGTGTTCTACGGGCAGCAGCGTTCGCTCGCCTTCCGCTGGCGCGGCGGCTCTTTCGAGCTCCTGCCGACGCCCGCCGGGTACAGCTCGCGCGCGGAGGGCATCAACAACCTCGGTGACGTCGTCGGCGAGGTGTGGCACGAGGACGACCCGGAGGTCCGCGACGTCGTCGTGTGGCCGCGCACCGGCTCCACGACGTCGCTCTCGTCCTACATCGCGGTCGGGATCAGCGACGGCGGCAAGTACGCGCACCTGAGCCAGACCTCGGGGTTCGTGAACGACCTCGCGACCGGGCAGCAGGTCGAGCTCCCGGGCGCCCGGCGCCCGATGGTCCTCGACAACGACCGGCTGTTCTACGCCACCGCCGCCGGCATCGAGGAGCGCGCCCTCACCGGTGAGCTCGTGGCCACCTGGGACAGCGGCACCTGGTCGTGGGGCAGGACGTCCAGCGGCAACGTCGTGTTCGGCGCCATCAACCGCGTCGCGACGCTGTGGCAGTGGGGCATCCACTACTCCCTCGACTCCGCGAAGCAGCCCGTGGTCAGCGAGAACTACTACGGCGACGTCACCGACGGGGGCGCCCTGATCGGCGTCTACCACGACGCGCGGGGTGGTTCGCACCCGGCGCGCTGGTTCTGGTGCGGCTGATGCGGGTGTCGCCACGAATCGGGGGAACGGTGAAGTCGGGCGCACTCCTCGGCGTGGTGCTGCTGATGTCGGGAGTCGCGGTGCCCCAGGCCGCGGCGGACCCGTGCCGGTGGATCGCGCACGACCTGCCGCTGCCGGACGGGGCGCGGTACGCCAGGACGACCGGCAGCAGCGAGAACAACCGGTTCATCGTCGGGGAGACCGAGATCGGCTCGCGGATCGCCGCGTACGGGCTGCTGTGGGACAACGGTTCCCCGGTCCCGATGACGGAGCCGGGTCCGTCGGTGATCCCGGTCCACCCGACGGACGTGAACAACAGCGGCGTCGTGGTGGGCACCCAGGAACTGTGGAGCGAGGGGCGTTCCGTGGCCTTCCGCTACCGCGACGGCGTCTACGAGAGGCTCTACACGCCGAATGACCACAGCACCGCGGCGAAAGGCATCAACGAACGCGGTGACGTGATCGGCGACGTGTGGCACAAGGACCTGCCGAACGAACGCCAGACCATCGTGTGGCCGGTCGACGGTCCGGTGTCGGGCTTCGTCGGCTACCGGGCCGTCGGGATCAGCGACGACTTCCGGTCCGTGCAGCTGACCCGGAGTGCGGCGGCCGTGGTCGGCCTGACGGTGGAGCGCGTGACCGAGCTGCCCGGCGGGCGCGAGCCGATCGTCTTCGACAACGACCGGGTCCTGTACCCCGCCGCGACCGGGCTGGTGGAGTACGACCTCGACGGCCGGCACGTCGCCACTTGGGAAGGGGGCACGAAGCCGTTCGGCAGGACGTCCAGCGGTCACGTGGTGTTCGGCTCCGCCGACGGCACCCCGTCGCTGTGGCAGTGGGGCATCCGGTACGCCGTCGACTCCGCCCATCAGCCGGACCCGGAGTTCTACGGCGACATCAGCGACGAGGGCGCCCTGATCGGTACTCACCGGAACGCCGACGGCCGCTGGCAACCGGCCCGCTGGTTCTGGTGCGGCTGATCAGAGTGCCGTGCTGAGCCTCAGGAGCTGGGCGGTCGCCCCGCCCAGCTCGAACTCGTGGCGCTTGGCCGCCGTGAAGTAGCGGTGCACGTCGTGGCTCATGTCGATGCCGGTGCCGCCGTGGACGTGCACGGCGGTGTGCGCCACGCGGTGTCCGGCGTCGGCGGCCCAGAACTTCGCCGTCGCCACCTCGGCGTCCGCCGGAAGTCCTTCCGAGAGGCGCCAGGCCGCCTGCCACAACGTCAGGCGGATCGCCGCGACGTCGATGTACGCATCGGCGAGTCGTTGCGCCACGGCCTGGAAGCTGCCGATCGGCCGGTCGAACTGCACGCGGGTGCGGGCGTACTCGGCCGTCAGCTCCAACGCGCGTTCGGTCACGCCGAGCTGGAGCGCGCACAACCCGAGCGTGTACCGCGTGATCAGCCACTCCGGCGTCAGACCCGGAACCACCTCGCCGGACACCGCGAACTCGAACGAGCCCGCGTCCGTGCCGTCGACCAGCTCCTGGGGAACGACCGTGAGGTCCGCGGCGTCGGCCAGGAACACCTGCGCGTCGTGCGCCACCAGGAAAGCGGCCGCCGTCGTGGCGAACGGGACGGTCGTCTTCACGCCGCCGGACTCGGTGAGCGCCACGGACAGCACGGTTCCCGGTGTCAGCCAACGGGAGCGCTGGTCGGCGGTGCCGAACGAGGCCAGCGCGCAGGACGCGACCGTCGCGGGCAGGTAGGGCACGGGCGCGACGGCGCGGCCCAGCTCGACCAGCACCGCGCACTGTTCGAGGACGCCGAACTCGTCCGGCGACTCCGGCACGACGCCGGACTTGACCAGGTCGGCCCACGGCGTGTCGGACGAGTCGAGGATCTTGCGGGTCAGCGCCGCCAGCTCGCGCTGGGCCTCGGTCAGCGTGAAGTCCATGACGTCTCCCGGCTCAGCGAGGTGCGGCGGGCAGTCCCAGGCCCGCCCTGGCGATGATGTCGCGCTGGATCTCGTTCGTGCCGCCGCCGAACGTGAGGATCAGCGACGAGCGGTGCATGCGTTCGACCCGGCCGTGCAGCAGCGCTCCCGGAGAGCCGGCGCGCACGATCCCGTTGGCTCCCAGCACCTCCATCAGCAGGCGGTAGCCCTCGGTGGCGAACTCGGTGCCGAACACCTTGGTGGCGGACGCCTCGGCGGGGGAGGGGGCCTCGTCGGAGCCGGAGGCGATCCGCCAGTTGACGAGCTTGAGGAACTCGGTCTTGGCGTGCACGCGGGCCAGGTGCAGGCGCACCCACTCGTGGTCCAGGGCGCCGGTCTCCCCGGCCCACTGGCGGACCTCGCGCAGCGCGGTCTGCAACGGCGCGGCCGAGCAGAGGGCGACGCGTTCGTGGTTGAGCTGGTTGGTGATGAGCTTCCAGCCCTGGTGCTCCTCGCCGATGAGGTTGCCCACCGGCACGCGCACGTCGTCGTAGAAGGTCGCGCTGGTGGTCGGGCCGGACATGGTCGGCACCGGTGTCCAGGAGAAGCCCGGGGCGGTGGTCGGCACCACGACGATGCTCAACCCCCTGTGCCGCTGCGACTCCTGGTCGGTGCGGCAGGCCAGCCAGACGTAGTCGGCGTACTGGATGAGGCTGGTCCACATCTTCTGCCCGTTGATGACGTACTCGCCGCCGTCGCGCACGGCCCGCGTGCGCAGCCCGGCGAGGTCGGTGCCGGCCTCCGGTTCGGAGTAGCCGATGGCGAAGTGGATCTCCCCGGACGCGATCTTCGGCAGATAGAACGCCTTCTGCTCGGGCGTCCCGTAGGCCATGATCGTCGGCCCGATCGAGTTCAGCGTCAGGAACGGCACGGGCGCGCCCGCCGCGGAGGCCTCGTCGAGGAAGACCAGCTGTTCGAGCATCGGCCGGTTCCGGCCGCCGTACTCCTCCGGCCAGCCGATCGTGAGCCAGCCGTCCAGCCCCATCCGGCGGACGGTGTCCTTGTACGTCTCGGCGTCGCCGTAGTCGCCGCCCCCGGCGAGCGCGGCACGCCGTTCGGGCGTCATGAGCGCGGCGAAGTACGCCCGCAGCTCCCGGCGCAGCTGCTCCTCTTCGGGCGTGAAACCGATGCGCATGGCAGCTACTCTAGAACAAGTTCTACTTCGTGTCAGGAGGCTGCGATGAAGGTCGGCGTCGACCCCGCGCTGTGCGAGGCGCACGGGGAGTGCATGGCAATCCTGCCGGAGGTGTTCGATCTCGACGACGACGAGGTTTTGCAGATCCGGGACGGTGAGCTGGCTCCGGCGGAGGAAGGTCCGGCCGAACGCGCCGTCGCGGCCTGCCCGATGGGCGCGCTGCGGCTCTCACGCTGATGGGCCTTGTCATGAACAGGAACAGATTCTAGTGTGCGACGGGTACCTCAGCCGTGAGCTCAGCGAGGAGTGATACCGGTGAAGGCTGCCGTGCTGAACCAGGTGGGCGACGACAAGCTCGAGCTCCGCGACGACGTGACCACCACCGCTCCGGGGCCCCAGGAAGTCCGCATCAGGATCAAGGCGTGCGGGGTGTGCCACAGCGACCTGTCCGCAATGGACGGAACGCTGCCCGCCCTGGCGCCGGGTGTGATCGGCCACGAGGGCGCCGGTGAGGTCGTCGAGACCGGCAGTGCCGTGACGCAGCTCGCGGTCGGCGACCACGTGGCGATCACGTTCGTGCCGCCGTGCGGCAAGTGCGCGCAATGCGTTACGGGACAGGCGCATCTCTGTCTGGTGCACACGCTTTCGGCGTTCACGTCACCGCGCTTCGTCGTGGGCGGCAACCCCGCCTTCGGCTACGCCGGCCTGGGCGCGTTCGCCGAGGAGATGGTCGTGCCGGCGGATGCCGCCATGAAGATCGACGACGACGTGCCGTGGGACGTCGCCGCGCTGCTGTCGTGCGGCATCCTGACCGGCGTCGGAGCGGTGCTCAACACCGCGAAGGTCGAACCCGGCTCCAGCGTCGCGGTGATCGGCTGCGGCGGTGTCGGTGTCGCGGTGATCCAGGGCGCGCGGCTGGCCGCGGCGGCGAGGATCGTCGCGGTCGACCCGGTCGCCGAGAAGCACGAGGTGGCGCAACGGTTCGGCGCGACGCACGCGACGGCGCCCGACGGCATCGCCGACCTGAACAACCAGCTCAACTCCGGCATGGGCTTCGACTACGTGTTCGACGTGGTCGGCATCCCGGCGACGATCCGCCAGGCGTGGGACCTCACCCGGCGCGGCGGCCACACGGTCGTCGTCGGCGCGGGACGGGCGGACGCGATGGTGTCGTTCAGCGCCCAGGAGCTGTTCCTGCACGACAAGACGTTGCACGGGTCGTTCTACGGGACGGCGAACTTCCGCCGCGACGTGCCGCGGATGATCGCGCTGTGGCGGCAGGGCCGGCTCGACCTCGAGGGCATGATCAGCAAGCGGATCAAGCTGGAGGACGTGAACGAGGGCCTGCAGGCGTTGCGCGGCGGCGGATCGCTGATCCGCCAGGTCATCCTGTTCGACTGACGAGTTGCTCCAGGAGTCTGCTGTGGACCTTTCGGGGAAGGTCGCCGTCGTCACCGGCGCGGGTGCCGGGCTCGGCCGCGCGGAGGCGCTCGCACTGGCCCGCGCCGGGGCGGGTCTGGTCCTCAACGACCTGCCGGGCTCGGCCGACGCCGTCGTGGCCGAGGTCGAGGAGCTGGGCGCGAAGTGCGTCGTGGTCGAGGGGGACGTGGGGGAGCGGAGCACCGCCGACGCCCTCGTCACCGCGGCCGTCGAGCAGTTCGGCGGCCTGCACGTGGTGGTGAACAACGCCGGGGTGCTGCGCGACCGGATGTTGTTCAACATGACCGACGACGAGTGGGACCTGGTCGTCAAGGTCCACCTGCGCGGCCACTTCCTGCTGTCGCGCAACGCGGTCGCGCTGTGGAAGCGGCAGTCGAAGGCGGCGGGCGAACCGGTCTACGCGCGGATCGTCAACACCGCGTCGGAGGCCTTCCTGCTCGGCTCCGAGGGCCAGGCCAACTACGCGGCGGCCAAGGCGGGCATCGCCGCGCTGACGGTCGCGACGGCGAGGGGCACCAGCCGGTACGGCGTGCGCGCCAACGCGATCTGCCCGCGTGCCCGCACGCAGATGACCGCGCACGTGTTCGGCGACGCGCCGGAAGGCGACGACTCGCTGGCGCCCGAGCACGTCGCGAAGTTCGTCGCACACCTGGCGGGACCGTCCGGCGAGAAGGTCAACGGACAGGTCTTCGTCGTGCACGGCGGCATGGTCGCGCTGATGGCCCCGCCCACCGTCGAGCAGAAGTTCGACGCCTTCGCGGATCTCGACGGCTACTTCGCCGCACGCGATCCACAGAGGACGTTCGCCTGTACGGACACGATGAGTCTTTGATCAAGGCCCTGTAGGAGGAGCTGTGACGCTCACCGTCCAACCGCACCGCGAGACGCTGGGCCTGAAGGACGGCCGGCTCCTCATCGGGGGCGAGTTCCGCGAGACCGACGAGACGTGGACGCACCACCACCCCGCGACGGGGGAGGAGATCGGCAGCTTCGCCGTCGCGTCCGAGAAGGACGTCGACGCCGCCGTCCGCGCCGCCCGCAAGGCGTTCGACGAGGGCACGTGGCCACGCGCCGGGGCGGGCGAACGCATCAAGGTCCTGCGCCGGTACGGCGACCTGCTGCGCGAGCACGCCGACGAGCTGAAGGGCCTGCAGGCGCTGGACAACGGCGTTCCGCTGTCGTTCGGGCAGATCTACGCGACCTCGGTGAACATCGCGGCCGACATCTTCGACCACCACGCCGGCTGGATCGACAAGGTCGGCGGCCAGACGCTGCCGCCGTACCAGGGCGGCGACCACCTGGCGATGACGTTCCGCGAACCGGTCGGCGTCGTCGCGGCGATCCTGCCGTGGAACGCGCCGTTCGTGCTCTTCGCCCAGAAGATCGCCCCCGCACTGGCCGCGGGCTGCACGGTCGTGCTCAAGCCGTCGGAGTTCGCGAGCTTCTGCGTGATCCGCATGGTCGAGCTGCTGATCGAGGCGGGCCTGCCCGAGGGCGTCGTCAACCTCGTCACCGGTCCCGGCAACCCCACCGGCGAGGCGCTGATCACGCACCCGCTGGTCGACAAGATCAGCTTCACCGGCAGCCGCGGCGTCGGCCGCCGGATCGTCGAGGCCTCCGCCGGGACGATGAAGCGCGTCTCGCTGGAGCTGGGCGGGAAGTCGCCCGCCATCGTGTTCGCGGACGCCCCGAACGTCGGCCTGGCCGCGATGACCTGCATGGGCATGGTGACGATGGGCCTGTCCGGACAGGCCTGCGTCGCGCACACGCGGGCGCTGGTCGCGCGGGAGGTGCAGGACGAGTTCGTCGCCACCGCCCAGATGCTCGCGGGCGCCGTCACGTTCGGCGACCCGTTCGACCCCGGCGTGCTCGCCAGCCCGCTGATCAACTCCCGGCAGCTCGACCGCGTCCTCGGCTACATCGAACGCGGCCAGGAGGACGGCGCCCGGCTCGTCACCGGCGGCACCCGGCTCGACGGCGACCTCGCGGCCGGCAACTTCGTCGCGCCGACCATCTTCGCCGACGCCAGCAACGACATGACGATCGCCCGCGAGGAGATCTTCGGACCGGTGCTCACCGTCGTCCCGTTCGACAGCGAGGAAGAGGCGATCCGGCTCGGCAACGACACCGAGTACGGACTGGGCGCCGGTGTCTACACCAACGACGTCCGCCGCGCGTTCCGCGTCTCGAAGTCGTTGCGGGTCGGCATGGTCGGCATCAACGGCTTCCAGCTCGAACCGCACGTCCCGTTCGGCGGCTACAAGCAGTCGGGCCTGGGCCGGGAGGGCGGGCAGAGCGCCTACGAGGCCTACACCGAGCTCAAGACCGTGATGATGCCGCTCACCGACGAGATGATGTAGATGCGGCTCGACGGGAAGGTCGCCCTGGTCACCGGGGCCGCACGGGGTCAGGGCGCGGCCGCGGCGCGCCGGTTCGTCGCCGAGGGCGCGCGGGTGATGATCACCGACGTCCTCGACGAGCAGGGCAAGGAGCTCGCGGCCGAGCTGGGCGCCGAGTTCTTCCACCTGGACGTGTCGTCGGAGGACGGCTGGGCGGACGCGGTCGCCCACACCGTGGAGACGCTGGGCGACATCACGGTCCTCGTGAACAACGCCGGGGTCCTGCACTTCTCCGCGCTGGCCGAGACGACGCTCGCCGACTACCAGCGGGTGGTCGGCATCAACCAGGTCGGCACGTTCCTCGGCATGCGCGCGGTCGTGCCGTCGATGAAGCAGGCCGGCGGCGGCTCGATCGTCAACGTCTCGTCCGTCGAGGGCATGGGCGGAATGCCCTACCTGGTCGCGTACACGGCGTCGAAGTTCGCGATCCGCGGCATGACCAAGGTCGCCGCGATGGAACTGGGCCAGCACGGCATCCGCGTCAACTCGGTGCACCCCGGCGCGATCGACACCCCGATGGTGAGCGAGGCGCTCGGACGGCCGATCGACGTGTCGCCGATCGGCAAGAAGCTCGCGTTGCGACGCATCGGCCGGCCGGAGGACGTCGCGAACGTCGTGCTGTTCCTGGCCAGCGACGACAGCGCCTACTGCACGGGCGGCGAGTTCGCGGTCGACGGAGGAGCGACGGCGACGCACGCCCTGAGTGGTTGATTCGGGCTCCGATACGAGACAACCCCCGCGCTCCCCAGAGCGTCTGCATGATCGAGAGGTTCAGGACATCTGGGGAGTTGTATGAAATCTCTGTTGATCACGGCTGCGCTGGTGCTCGGTCTGGCACCGGTCGCCACCGCCGCCGAGGAGGCGCAGACGCCGTCCCTGTCGTGGCAGGACTGCCAGGACGGGTTCCAGTGCTCGACCGCGAAGGTCCCGCTCGACTACGACCGGCCGGGCGGCACGAAGATCGACCTCTCGCTGATCAGGCTGCCCGCGACCGACCCGGCGAAGCGGATCGGGTCGCTGTTCGTCAACTTCGGCGGGCCCGGCGCGTCCGGCGTCGACCGGCTGCGGGCGCGCGGCAGGTGGGAGTGGCTGTTCTCGCCGGAGCTGCGGGCCCGGTTCGACGTCGTGTCGTGGGACCAGCGCGGCATCGGGCGGTCGGCGACGGTGCGCTGCTTCGACAGCGTCGAGGAACAGCAGGCCTTCCTGAACTCCATCCCGGTCTACCCGGAGACGGCGGCGCAGGAGCCGGCGTTCTACGACAGCTACCGCGAGTTCGTCAGCCGGTGCGAGGCCAGGTCCGGTGACCTGCTCGACCACGTCTCGTCCGCGAACACGGCACGGGACCTGGACCTGCTGCGCAAGGCGGTGGGTGACAAGTTGCTGACCTACCACGGCATCTCGTACGGCACGCACCTCGGCGCGATCTACGCGAACCTGTTCCCGGACAAGGTGCGCGCGCTCGCGTTCGACGGCTCGCTCGACTTCGTCGGCAACGCGACCGGGCACGGCGACCAGGGCACGACCGTGCCGCTGGACACCCGCCAGGACGTGCCGCGTGGCGTGGCCGAGACGTTCGACCAGTTCCTGAAGCTCTGCGCGGCTCCCGGCGCGAACTGCGCGTTCGCCGGTGGCGACCTGAAGCAGAAGTGGGCGGACCTGGTCGCACGGGTGACGGCCTCGCCGGTCACCACGCCGGACGGCCGGTTCGACCGCGTCACGCTGGTCAGCACCGTCTGGGACGCGCTCGCGCAACCCGAGACGTGGCAGGACACCGCCCGGATCCTGCAGGGGGTCTGGGAGGCACCGGCCTCGCTGACGACCGCCGCGGCCGACTACACCTCCAACCGGTTCGAGGCGTTCAACGCGGTCCAGTGCTCGGACAGCGACTTCCCGCGCGACCCGGCCGTGTACACGCGGTACGGGGCGAGCGAGGACCAGCGCGTCCCGTACTGGGGCCGTGCCGTGGTGTTCGACATGATGGCCTGCGCGTTCTGGCAGGGCCGTGACGACGACCGCTACACGGGTCCGTGGAACCGCCGGACGTCGGCGCCGATCCTGTTCGTCAACAGCAGGTACGACCCGTCGACGCCCCTGCACGGTGCTCGCGACGGCGCCGCGGAGCTGTCCCGGACCGGGTTCCTGACGGTGGAGGGCTACGGGCACACGTCGATGTACGTGCGCAGCGCGTGCGCGGAGAAGGTGAAGCGGGAGTACCTCTTCACCGGTGTCCTGCCCACGCAGAAGACGTGCGGCATCGACAGGTCGCCGTTCGCCTGATCTGTTCGTTCCGAGGGGCCTCACCCGTTCCGGCGGGTGGGGCCCCTCTTGTCGTGCCGGTGGCAGGTGCGGTAAGAATTCTGAACCGGTAAGAAATCTGAACCAGGAGGAAGCCGTGCTGGCCGATCTGGCGCGCGAGGTCGCCCCGAAGACGGAGTCCGCGGGTGCGCTCGCTCCCGAACTGCTGGAGGCGATCCGCTCCGAGGGCCTGTTCCGGCTGGGCGTCCCCGCCTCGCTCGGCGGACCGGAGCAGGCTCCCGGTCCGACGCTGGCAGCCGCCGAGTCGCTCGCCCGCGGCGACGCGTCCGCCGGGTGGTGCGTGTCGATCGCCACCACCAGCAGCCTGCTCGCCGCCTACCTGCCCGCCGAGGGCGCCGAGGAGGTCTTCGGCGATCCCCGCTCGGTGGCGTCGGGGGTGTGGGCGCCGCGCGGCCGGGGCGCCGAGGCCGACGGCGGCGTCGTGGTGTCGGGACAGTGGTCGTTCTGCTCGGGGATCCAGCACGCCGACTGGTTGTTCGCCGGGTTCGTGCTCTCCGGCGCGATGAAGGTGGCGGCACTGCCCCGCGCGTCGCTGGAGGTGCTCGACACCTGGCACACCACGGGGCTGCGCGGTACCGGCAGCCACGACGCGGTGGCGCGCGAGGTGTTCGTGCCGGCCTCGCGGGTGCTGTCGGTCATGGACGGACCGCTGCATGGCGGTGCCCTCTACCGGTTCCCGGTGTTCGGGTTCTTCGCCCTGTCGGTGGCAGCGGCGGCACTGGGCAACGCGTTCGGCGCCCTCGACGACTTCACGACCCTGGCGGGCGAGCGCACGCCGACGGGTTCCCGGCGCACCCTGGCCGAACGGTCCTCGACGCAGGCGGCCGTGGCCGAGGCGACCGCGTCCTTGAGGGCGGCGCGGGCCTTCTACTACGAAGCCGTGGCGGAGGCCTGGGCAGCGGCACAGGGCGACGAACCGGTGTCGTTGCAGGCGAAGACGTCGTTGCGGCTGGCGGCGACGCACGCGGCGCGCACCGCACGGTCGGTCGTCTCCGAGCTGTACGACATGGCCGGCGGCGGCGCGATCTACGACGGCGCCGCGCTCCAGCGGCGTTTCCGCGACGCCCACACCGCTTCGGCGCACTTCCAGATCAACGCGGCGTCGTACGAGGTCCCGGGCAAGGTGCTGCTCGGCGTTCCCGCGCAGACGGAGCAGCTGTGAGCATCGGTGTCGTGACGCCGTTCTGGCTCGACCGGCCGCCGCTGGAGGCGGTCGACATCGCCGTGGCGGCCGACGAAGCCGGGTTCGGAACGGTGTGGATCGGGGAGATGGCGACGTTCGACGCGTTCGCCCTGGCCACCGCCGTCGGTCTGCGGACGTCGGGCATCGCGTTGAAGATCGGGCCGCTGGCGGTCGGCGTGCGGAGCCCGGTGGCCCTGGCGCTCGGACTGTCCACAGTGGTCGCCACCACCGGGCGGCGGGCCGATCTCGCGCTGGGGGCGTCGAGTCCGCGGATCGTGACCGAGTGGCACGGGCGGGAGTGGGCGCCGGTACGGCTGACGCGGGAGACCGTGCGGGACACGCGCGCCCTGCTGAACGGTGAGCGCGTGGCCGGGTTCCGGTTGCAGCACCCGGTTCCGGACGCGTCGATCTCGGTCGCGGCGTTCGGGCCGGCGATGACCCGGGTCGCGACCGAGGTGGGCGACGAGGTGGTGCTCAACCTGGTCAGCGCCGCCCACGTGGCGCAGGCCGAGGCCGACGCGCTCGCCGTCTGGATCCCCGCCGCGCTCGACCCCGGCCCGGACACCCTGCGCCAGCTCCGCAACCAGCTCTCCGTCTACCTCGCCCCGCCGGGCTACGGCGAGATGTTCACCGCCCTCGGCCACGGCGACCTCGTCGGCCAGGCCCGGGACGGCCGGCCGCGTTCCGAGCTGGCCGAGCACATCCCGGTGGACCTCGTGGAGGCCGTCGGCGCGATCGGTTCGGCCCAGGACATCACCCGCCGAGTCGACGAGTACCTCGACGCCGGTGCGAGCCACGTCGGCCTCGTGCCCGCGACTGCCGAGGACCCGGCGGGACGACGCCTGCTGACCGCGCTGGCCCCACTGCTCGCGGAGGACCGCCGATGATCGACTCCGACGCCCACGGCCGCCGGTTCCGCGGCGAGTCCGTCGGCCGGGCGCTCGACCTGGTGGGGGAGAGGTGGACGCTGCTCATCCTGCGCGAGGCGTTCTTCGGCGTCCGCAGGTACGGGCAGTTCGTCCGCAACCTGTCCATCCCGCGCCCGACCCTGTCGGCCCGGCTCAGGTCCCTCGTCGACGCCGGGCTGCTCCAGCGCGTCCCGTACGCGGAGGACCGCGAGGAGTACCGGCTCACGCAGACCGGGCTGGAGCTGTTCCCCGCCATCGTGATCCTGATGAAGTGGGGTGACGCGCACGTCCCCGACCCCGACGGGCCGCCGATCGTGCTGGAGCACAACGCGTGCGGTAAACCCGCCGACGCGTTCCTCGCCTGCCGGTGCTGCGGCGAGGAGATCACCGCGTACAACGTGACCGCCCATCCCGGCTGATCCCGGTCACCGCCAGAGGA
>NZ_DASVFL010000097.1:0-9180 GCF_036380075.1 Lentzea sp.
AGGTTCCTGGGGGGCCACCAGCACCGCTCGTCAGTTCTCGGGCAGGGTGGCGAGCTTGGCCTTCAGCTTGTCCACATGTGGGTGCTGACGAAGCTCGTAGAACTCCAGCGCATCGGTCCACCAGCGGCGTGCCTCGGTGAGCTCCTCCAGCTTGAAGTGCAGGTCACCCATGCGCTCGTGCGTGGCGGCTCGATCTGCCCACCCTCCCATCAGCTGGAACCAGCCGAGCGCGCTGTGCAGGATCTCAGCGACTCCGTTCGTCTCGCCGAGCTCGATCTGCGCCTGGCTCCTGCTGACAGCCGCCTGTCCCAGCATCGCCGGATTGACTTCGTACGTCCGGTTCAGCGCGTCCAGTTCGTCGAGGTGTTCGAGCCCTTCGCGGTACCGACCGGCTTCGATGAGCGCGTAAGCGACCTGTTGGAGCGCCATGGCGATGCGACCAGGATCCGCGTCGGCCACACGGCGCTGCAGTTCCAGCGCGTCTCGCGCCACCTCCACCGCCTCTTGCGCGCGGCCCAGCATCCCCAGCACCCAGGCGACACCGCTCTGAGCACGCACCTGCTCGTCAACCACACCCAGCACCTCGAAGGCCCGGCTGCAGTCCTCGAACAGTTCCTTGCCCCGCTCGTACATCGCGTTCCTGACGCAACCGACCGCCTGCAGGAACAACAGCTTCGCAGCTACGTGGGGTTCGCCGGCGCGGGTCGCGGCCAGCGAGCCGCGTCCCATCCGCTCGACCCAGCCGCGCCAGTCACCGAACCGGTCGATCTGCGAACTGGCGAACCACGGGAGCTGCCAGCTGCAGCTGTCGAGTCCGCGCTGCTCGGCGAGCACGACCAGAGCGCTGATCACCGCACGTTCGGCGACGAACCAGTCGGCTGACGCCGGTCGATCGGCGAACGTCTCCGAACTGACGGCGGGATCGGGAAAGCCGTCGACCTGCCGCTCACCCCGGTTGAACTCGCGGTCGCTCCAGGCGAGCGTGTGGACGTAGTGGCCGAACATCCGCTGCTCGGCAGCAGCACGGGACTCGGCCGTCTCCTCCGCCGCGGCGCGGTCGGCCGCGTAGACCCGCAACAGGTCGTGGCACGTGAACCGGCCCGGCACGTGCTCCACCACCAGGTTCGCCCGCACCAGCTCCCGCACGCACTCGCGCGTCTCGTCCGACGACCACCCGGCGAGGCTGGTCGCGGCCGCGACGGTGATGTCGGGTCCGGGGTGCACCCCGATCAGCCGGAACATCCGCGCGGCAGGAGCGCTGAGCTGCTGGTACGACCACTGGAACACCGTGCGGACGCTGGTGGCCGCGTCGCCGGTGTCCAGGGTGTCGAGGCGGGTCCGTTCGTCGGCCAGCTCGGCCACCAGCGCGGACAGCGGCAGTTCCGGGAACTGCGAGGCGCGGGCCGCGACGATCGCCAGTGCCAGGGGCAGGCCGCCGCACCACCTGATCAGGTCGTCGGCGGCACCCACGCGGTCGGCTCCCAGACGGCTGACGAGCAGGGCGTGGGCCTCCGCGCGGGTCAGCACGTCCAACGCCAGCTGCCGCACGCCCTCGTTGACGACGAGACCGGTGAGGCGGTCGCGGCTGGTGACGAGCACCAGGCACGAGGACGGTCCCGGCAGCAGCGGGCGGACCTGCTCGGCGTCGCGGGCGTTGTCGAGCACCACCAGCACCCTGCGGTCGGCCACGAGGCTGCGGTACAGCGCGGACTGCGCCTCGAGGTCGGCGGGGACGCGGTCGGGGGCGATGCCGAGGGCTTCCAGGAACCGGCTCAGCGCGTCGCCGGGCGCCATCGGGTCGCGGTGGCGGTCGAAGCCGCGCAGGTTCACGTAGAGCTGGCCGTCCGGGAACCGGTCGGCGACCCCGCGGGCCCAGTGCACGGCCAGGGTCGTCTTCCCGACGCCCGCGGTGCCGGTGATCGCGGCGACCACCAGCTCGTCGCGCACCAGGCCGGTCAGGTCGTCCAGCTCGGAGGCGCGGCCGACGAACCGCGGCACGGCCGTCGGCAGCTGGCGGGGCACGGGCCCGCGCACGCGCACCGAACCGGAGAGCACCTGCTGGTGCACGGCCTTGAGGTCCGCACCGGGGTCGATGCCCAGCTCGTCGGACAGCAACGCGCGGACGTCCTGGTAGGCGGTCAGCGCCGCGGCCTGCCGGCCCGACTGCGCCAGCGCCAGCATCAGCTGACCCCAGAAGACCTCGCGGAACGGGTGCTCGGCGGTCAGCCCGCGCAGTTCCGCGACGAGGTCGGCGGCCCTGCCCGCGTCCAGGTCGGCGGCGACGCGCCGTTCCAGCGCCGACAGCCGCTCCTCGGTCACCAGCGCCACGTCGTGCCGGTGCAGGGCACCGGACCTGACGTCGGTGAGCATCGGGCCGCGCCACAGGTCCGCCGCGGCGGCGAAGTCGCCGGACGCGACCAGCGAACGGAACCGCAGCAGGTCGAGCAGCGACGCGTCGACCGAGGCGCGGTAGCCGCTGCGCGCGGTCTGCACGCAGTTCGCCGGGCCCAGCGCCTGCCGCAGGCGGGCCACGACCATCTGCAACGTCTTGTCCGCCCGGTCCGCGCTCGGCGGGGCACCGTCCCACACCACGTCCACCAGCTCGTCGACGGACACGAACCGGTTGGCGCGCAACAGCAACGTGGCCAGCAGCACGCGGCAGCGACCGGCCGGGACGGTGACCGGGACGCCGTCGAGCAGCACCTCCAGCGGTCCCAGCACGCGGTACTCGACTCGCACTTCGCCCTCTCCCCGATGGCCGTGCACCGAGTGTAGGACCGCCGGTTCGACGTGTGACCGAAGTGTGAGCGCGGCCGTGCAGAGTGGTGTTCAGCCGGAGGACGACGGTGACAGCGGAAGTTTGGGGGGGTGTCGCGGTCGTCGCAAGTTCCTTCCCGGCCGGCCCTCCCCAGTGGTCCGGTCAGGACGGAACCCGGTCATGGGGGAACCGGACGGTCCCCTGCTGTCCGGTTGGGCCCGCGGCTTCGGCCGCGGGCCCTTTTCACTTGCGCGGCAACGGCAACGGACACGCGAAACGACTCGTGGGTGGCCCCGCCCCAACGGCGGGACCACCCACGAGGTCGTCGGACGGGGAACCTAGTCCGGCTGGATCCAGGAGAACTGCATGCGCTGCTGACCGTGCTTGCGGGTCACCATCGTGCCCCGGCCGGGAGGCTGCGGCGACGGCTTGAGGTTGCCGACGATGTTGCCCTCCTCCTTCGAACCGGACCCGACGAACAGCGGCGCCGAGATCTCCTTCAGCTTGCCGAGGACCGGGTCGTACATCGCGCGGGACGCACCACCCATGCGGCGGGCCAGCACGATGTGCAGACCGACGTCCTTGGCCTGCGGGATGAACTCCGCCAGCGGCTGCAGCGGGTTCGCCGCGCCCTGCGGTGCCACCAGGTCGTAGTCGTCGACGATGATGAACACCTCGGGACCGGTCCACCAGGAGCGGTTGCGCAGCTGTTCCTGCGTGACGTCCGGGCCGGGCATGCGCTTGGTGAGCGAGCCCTTGACCTCCAGGACGTTCTGCGTCAGCTGCGTCGACGAGACGGCGTAGCTGAGCAGGTGGTCCGTGTCGATGAAGCCGAGCAGGGTGCGGCGGTAGTCCGCGAGCAGGATCAGCGCCTCCGAGGAGGTGTAGCTGGTCATGATGCCGCGGATGATCGTGCGCAACATGTTCGTCTTGCCGGACTCGCCGTCGGCCAGCGTGAAGAAGTGCGGGTCCGCGTCGAAGTCCATGTAGACCGGCGCGAGCTCGTCCTCGTTGACGCCGACCGGGACCAGGTGGCCGCGGTTCGGGTTGACCTGCTGGACCTGCTGCATGAACTGCCCGTAGTCGAGCAGGTCGGGCAGCATCCGGACCTGCGGGGCGCGCGGGCCCTGCCAGGACTGGTTGAGCTTGTTGCTGAGGTCCTGCACGCCGGACGAGATCGTCGTCGGGTCCTGCGAGGTGTCGATGCGCGGCAGACCGGTGAGGAAGTGCAGCTTGTCACCGGTGAGACCGCGGCCGGGACGGCCGGGCGGCACGTTGACCGCGACCTTGCGGTCGATCTCGGACTCGCTCGGGTCACCGAGGCGCAGCTCGAACCGGGTGCCGAGGAGGTCCTTCATCGCGGGCCGGATCTCCGCCCACCGGTTGGCGGCGACGATCACGTGCACGCCGTAGGACAGACCCTGCGCCGCCAGCGCCTGGACCTGCGGCTCGACCATCTCGAACTCCTGGCGGAAGTTCATCCAGCCGTCGACGATCAGGAACGCGTCGCCGAAGGCGTCGTCGTGGATCTCACCGCGGCGCTTGCGGTTGCGGAACTCGGCCATCGAGTCGATGCGCTGGTCGCGCCACCGCAGCTCGCGCTCGGTGATCAGGGTCTGGAGCTCGGCCACCATGCGGCGGACCTTGTCGACGTCGAGACGGCCGGCGAAGCCACCGACGTGCGGCAGGTCCTCCATCGACGCGAGCGTGCCACCACCGAGGTCGATGCAGTAGAACTGCGCCTCCTGCGGCGTGTGCGTGAGCGACATCGACGCGACGATCGTCCTGAGCAGCGTCGACTTGCCCGACTGCGGACCGCCGACGACCGCGCCGTGGCCGGCCGCACCGGAGAAGTCCGCCCACAGCAGGTCGCGGCGCTGCTCGAACGGCTTGTCGACCACGCCGACCGGGATCTGCAGCGTGCTGTTCGCCGGGTAGCCCGGTGACGTGAGACCGCGGTCCTGCGTCACGTCGAGCGGCGGCAGCATCGTGTCCATCGTCGGCGGCTCGTTCAGCGGCGGCAGCCACACCTCGTGCGCGGGCGGGCCCTGGCCGACGAGGCGGTCGACGATCAGCTCGAGCTGCGTCGGCTCGTTCGCGTCCTCCTTGACCGGCGCGGCCGCGACCTGCATCGGCTCGACCGGGCGCTCCGGCTCCTTCGGGATCTCGATGAAGTCCGGCACGAAGAACCGCGGGCGCTTGTCGCTGCGCACGGCCACCGACTCGCCGGCGGACTGCATGCCCGACGGGCGGTAGGTGCCCGAGACGTAGAGCGCCTTGAACCTGGTCAGCGGCATGCCCTGCACGCTGAGGTAGCCGGAGCCCGGGATCGGCGGCAGCTCGTAGGCGTCCGGCACACCGATCGCCGCGCGCGACTCCGCCGCGTTGAAGGTCTTCAGACCGATCCGGTACGAGAGGAACGTGTCCAGACCGCGCAGCTTGCCCTCCTCCAGGCGCTGCGACGCGAGGAGCATGTGCATCTGCAGCGACCGGCCGACACGACCGATCTGGAGGAAGATGTCGATGAAGTCCGGCTTCGCCGTCAGCATCTCGGAGAACTCGTCGATGCAGATGAAGAGCGCGGGCAGCGGGTCGAGCTGGGCGCCGTTCTCGCGGGCCTTCTCGTAGTCCCAGACGTTCTTGTAGTTGCCCTTCGCCAGGACCTCCTGGCGGCGCGACACCTCGCCGGCGATGGCGTCCTTCATGCGGTCGACCAGGGTGAGGTCGCCCGCCAGGTTGGTGATCGTCGCGGCGACGTGCGGGGCCTTGTCCAGGCCGAGGAACGTCGCACCACCCTTGAAGTCGACGAGGATCATGTTGAGCGCCGTCGACGAGTGCGAGGCCAGCAGGCCCAGCACCAGGGTGCGGAGGAACTCCGACTTGCCGGAACCGGTCGCGCCGATGCACAGGCCGTGCGGGCCCATGCCGTCCTCTGCGGCTTCCTTGATGTCGAGCTCGACCTGCTGGCCGTGCTCGCCGATGCCGAACGGGATGCGGTAGCGGTCGCGCTTGGGCCGCGGGCGCCACGCCTGCTGCACGTCGAACGTGATCGGGTCGCCCGGGATGCCCATGAACTCGAGGATCGGCGGGTTGTTGGTCATCGCCAACGGGTCCTCGCCGCTGTCGCCACCGGCCTCGCCGGCGGCACCCATGCGGTACGGCGAGAGCCTGCGGGCCAGCGCCTCGGCCTCGACGACCGACAGGCGGTCGGGAGCGCCGAACCACTCGACGCCGCTCGCGGACCGGGCGCCGAGCTGGCCGTTCTCGATGACCAGGCGCAGGCCGCGGCGGGCCGTCAGGTTGCCCAGGCACTCGGAGAGGTCGAGCAGCGTGACGCCGACCAGGCCCTCCTCGAGGATGATCATCTCCTCGCGGCTGATGTCGCCGTCGTCGATGACGATCACGATGTGCGGCTGGTCGGGCGGCGGCGGGGCGTTGCGGGTGAACCGCTGCCGGTCGCGCAGGTTCTCGTCCAGCATCGCCTCGATCTCGGCGAGCGAGTTCGCCATCATGCGGCGCTGGCCGATGCCGTCGATGTCGGTGGGGTGCTGGGCGTGCGGGAGCCACTTCGCCCACTCCCACAGCTGCTTGGTGCGGCCCGCGCTGACGACCGCGATGAGCAGGTCGTCCGGGGCGTGGAAGGTGACGAGCTGGGCGATGAGGGCGCGCGCGAGGTCGCGGCGGTCCTCCATCTCGCCGAGCAGGCCGACGGCGGCGAACCCGCGCAGCGCGATCGAGATCGGCAGCTCGGGGACGAGCGAGTGCGCGCGCACGAACCGGCGCAGCGCCAGCGTCGCGATCGGCTCCAGCTCCTCGACCGGTCCGGTCTGCGGCGGCACCAGGCGGGTGGCGAGGCGCTGCGAGCCCCGGCCGGCCCTCAGGTGGCAGAAGTCGGGGTCGTTCTGACGGCGTTCCCACATGCGGCGGGTGGTTGCGAGGGACCACAGCATCTGCGGGTCCGGGTGCACCCACTCGCGCTCGGCGCGCTGCTCGTCGGCAGCCTCGCGGGCGCGGTCGCGCATCTGGCCGAGGTAC
Source organism: Lentzea sp. (assembly GCF_036380075.1). Classification (NCBI taxonomy): domain Bacteria; kingdom Bacillati; phylum Actinomycetota; class Actinomycetes; order Pseudonocardiales; family Pseudonocardiaceae; genus Lentzea; species Lentzea sp. The sequence goes on from NZ_DASVFL010000097.1 coordinate 6,794, forward strand.
CGCAGGTAGTCCTTGCGGTCCTCGTTCATCTCGGCTTTCTTCTGGCCCTTGCCGGACCCCATGCCGCTCGCCATCATGCCGATGGTCGAGATCATCATCATGCCCGGCATGATCATCGCCGCGGGCTGCCGCGGCGCGAACACGAACATCATGCCCATCATGCCGACGGACGCGATGATCATGACGACGGGCATCGCCTTCATCATGATGTTGCCAGGGATGATCCGCGGGACCTCAGGTGGCGGCTCGAGGTGGACCTCGCCGCCGGGAGGCCGGGGAGCAGCAAGGCGTGCCGTTCGCTTGAACTGCAGCGTGCTCAACTGACAGGCACCTCTTCGACATCATCTCAATACGCCACCGGTAGCAACCGACACTATTGCGCATTCGCGCGCGTCACGAGGGGCGGGTCGGAAAAAAACCCAGTCGAACGTGTTCTGCGAACCACACGTGCAACAGGCGTCGGTGCGGCCATACTAGGGCCGCCCGTGGACCGCCCTGGTGGGCCAATAGGCTCGGGCCAAGAGTTCGCAACACAGATCTGACTTAGGGGGCCCTGGTGGCGACCGGTACGACGGTGTTCAGCCGTGTCACGGTGGTGGCACCTCGAACGCGTATCGACGTCGCGCTGCCTGCCGACGTGGCGGTGGCCGATCTCCTGCCGATGCTGCTGGACATGGCGAGAGAGGCCACTCCGGACGGTGGCGTCAGGCACGGCGGCTGGTGCCTCGCGAAGCTCGGCGACAGCCCGCTCGACCCCGCGCGCACGCTCGCGTCGCTCGGCGTGGTCGACGGCGAGCTGCTGCAGTTGCGGCGCCGCAACGAGAACCCGCCGCCGCCGTTGTACGACGACGTCGTCGACGCGATCGCGGAGTCCGACCCGGACTCGTTCCGGCCGTGGACCAAGGAGACCGCGCAGCGGTTCGGCCACATCGCCGGCGCGCTCGCGCTGCTCGCGTCCGCGGTGGCGCTGTTCCTGTCGGGCCCGCTCACGCAGGGCGGTTCCGGCAGCGGTCTGGCGGCCGCCATCACCGGCGGTGTCGGCGCGGTCACGTTGCTGGCCGTCGGCGCGACCATCGCCAGGGCCTACTCGGCCGTGTCGACCGGCGTGCTGATCGCCGCGTGCGGGTCCCTGCCGCTGGCGTTCGTCGCGGGCTACCACGCGGTGCCCGGGGTGGGCTTCAACCCGAAGATGCTGCTCGCCTCGGCGCTGCTGATGATCTTCGCGTGGGGCGGCATCCTGCTGATCGGCCAGGGCATCACGGTGTTCATCGCCGGTGCCACGGCCGGCACGTTCGTCTCCCTGGCGTTCCTCGTCGCGACGTTCGTCGAGCACCCGCTGCCGGGTGTCGCCGCCGCGACCGGTGCCGTGGCGCTCGGCGCGCTGTCGCTGCTGCCCAGGCTCACGCTCCAGCTGGCCAAGATCCCGCCGCCCGTCGTGCCGACGAACGCCGAGGACCTCAAGGAGGACACCGGCTTCCCGGAGTACGCGGTGATCGAGCGCCGCACGGCCGTGGCGCACGAGTACCTGACCGGCATGATCATCGGCACCGGCGCCGTCGCGGCGCTGGCCGCCATCGTCGCCGCGTCCGCCGACACGATCTGGGGCCCGATCTACGGCATCGTCGTCGCGATCGTGCTGATGATGCGCGGCCGCGCCTACGCCAACGGCGCCCAGGCCGTGGCGCTGCTGTCGACCGGCATGTTCGCGAGCGCGGGCATCCTGCTCGGCTGGCTGATCATGTCCTCGTCGTTCGACCGCATCGCGTTCGTGTTCGGCGCGCTGCTGCTGCTCGGCGCCGCCGCGCTGGTGCTCGGCGTCGTCTTCCCCGGCCAGAAGTTCTCGCCGCCGCTGCGCCGCACCGTCGACATCATCGAGGCGATCCTGATCGCCGCGGTCGTGCCGCTGGCACTGGCCGTGATGGACATGTACTCGGTGTTCAGGGGCCTGATCTCGCTATGACGTCCGGCATCAGGCGCACCGCGGCGGCAGCGACCGCCGGACTGCTGCTGCTCACGGGAGCGCTCCCCCAGGCTTCCGCGCAGCCGTCGTCGACCTCCTCCGCCGCGGCCCGGCCGAACTCGGTGCCGCCGGAGCTGCGGCCCGGCACCCCGCCGCCCAAGGACGAGGGCAAGCCGGACGTGACCTACAAGCGCACCAACAAGGGCTGCGTCGAGTCGGACACGAAGAGCGAGCTGATCGAGACCAAGCCCTGGGGCCAGGTCCAGCTGAACCTGGAGCAGGCGCACCGGTTCGCGACGGGCAAGGGCGTCAAGATCGCGATCATCGACACCGGCGTCGACCCGCGCAACCCGCGCTTCGGCAACCGGGTCGTGCCCACCGGCGAGTACGTCGACGGCAACAAGAACGGCACGGACGACTGCGACGG
>NZ_DASVFL010000098.1:0-4722 GCF_036380075.1 Lentzea sp.
GCGTGCGGCAGCCACATACCCGCAACGGTCGTGGAGTGCACCAGCAACGCCCCGAGGTCAACCGGCTTCGGCCTTTCCCGCGAGGCCATGCCATAAAACGCAAGCCGCCCGAACGGAGCCAACGCAACCAACGACTGATCAGTGGTAGCCCCTCCAGTCATGTCGAGCACGACGTCGACGCGCCGCCCGCCGTTGGCTTCCTTCAAAGCAGCAGTCATGTCAGCGGCACGGGAGTCGATGGCAACGTCAGCCCCGAGGTCCAGAGCCAACTTCCGCTTCTCCTCAGAAGAAGCAGTGGCGATAACGCGCCCGGCGCCCCACAACTTGGCCAGCTGGACGGCGATCGTCCCCACCCCGCCGGCGGCGGCGTGCACGACGACCGACTCGCCGGGCTCCATGTGGGTCGACTTGCGCAGCAACAACCACGCGGTGGCGCCCTGGACGATCAACGACAGCGCCGTCAGGTCGTCCACGCCGTCGGGAACGTCGAAGGTGGTCAGCGAAGGCGCCACGGCCTTCTCCGCGTATCCACCGGATTTCGCGGTCAGGGCCACGACCCGGCGACCGTCCGCGGTGACACCGACGACCTCACCACCGGGAACGAGCGGCAGCTCCATCTTCGCCAGGTAGGAGTTCTCCGCCTGGTGCGTGTCCGCGTAGTTGAGCCCGGCGCGCGAGACGTTGATCAGCACCTCGCCGTCCGCGGGGACGGGGTCGGGCAGCTCGACCTCGCGCAGGACCTCGGGCCCGCCGAACTCGGTGATCTGGATGGCACGCACGGTCAGTTCTCCTTGAGCGCGAGGGAAACGGGGTCCTTGCGGGCGCCTTCGATCCGCGAGCCGTCCTCGGCGCGCGGGCCGGGCGGGTTGCGGAAGCCGAACGGCTCGGAGGCGCGACCGGCCTGCACGAACCACGCCTCACCGGTTCCGGAACCCTCCACGATGGACATGAAGGTGTCCACTACAACAGACACCGGGAGGATCGGCATGCCGATCTCGTCCAGCGCCGAACGCAGCGGCGTGATGATGTCGGTGTCGGCGAACGCGGGGCACAGCGCGTTCACGCGCACGTCCGGGTACGCGCCGGCCAGCGAGCGGACCAGGCCGACGACGGCGGCCTTGTTGGCGCCGTAGACCGGGTCGCCGGGCATCGGCATGAGGCCGGCCATGGACGCGGTGGCGATGATCTGGCCGCCACGCGCACGCACGTGCGGCAGCGCGTGGTGCGCGCCGTAGACGACACCGTCGAGGTTGATGGCCATCGCGCGCCGGTAGACCTCGACGTCGAAGTCGTCGCCCAGCGAGCACCCGGTGCCGATGCCGGCGTTCAGGAACGCGATGTCGAGCCCACCGAACTCCTCGACGGCCAGGGCCACCGCGGCGGCCGAGTCCGCGGGCACCGTCACGTCGCAGCGCACGAACGCGCCGCCGACCTCGTCGGCGACGAGCTTGCCCTGCGCCTCGTCCACGTCGGCGACCACGACACGGGCACCGAGACCCGCCAGGCGACGGGCCGCCGCGGCGCCGATGCCGTTGGATCCGCCGGTGATGAGCGCGACCTTGCCGGTGAGTTCCACGGGCACCTGCCTCCTCGCAGCTGGGACAACGTCTAGCCGACATTCCGACCAGTCGGTATGGTCGTCCGCACGGCGCTGGACGTCAAGCGGACTGATAGGTACGTTACTAAGCGCTTGCTTAGCTCACCATCCCCTCACCGAAGGAGGACCCGTGGCCGACAGGGTTGCGATCGTCACCGGCGCGGCGCGTGGCATCGGTGCCGCGGTCGCGCAGCGCCTCGCCGCGGACGGCCTGGCCGTCGCGTTGCTCGACCTCGACGAGCAGGGTGTGCTCGACGGCGCGGAGAAGATCGCCGCGAGCGGTGGGCGCGCCATCGGCCTCAAGGTTGACGTCTCCGACGAGGAGCAGGTCAACGCCGCGGTCGCGAAGGTCGCCGAGGAGCTCGGCGCGCCGACCGTGCTGATCAACAACGCCGGCGTGCTGCGGGACAACCTGCTGTTCAAGATGTCCGCGGCTGACTGGGACACCGTCATGAACGTGCACCTGCGCGGCGCGTTCCTCATGAGCAAGGCCGTGCAGGCGTTCCAGACGAAGGAGGGCTTCGGCCGGATCGTCAACCTGTCGAGCACCAGCGCGCTCGGCAACCGCGGCCAGGCCAACTACTCCGCCGCCAAGGCCGGTCTGCAGGGCTTCACGAAGACCCTCGCGATCGAGCTCGGCAAGTTCGGCGTCACGGTCAACGCCATCGCGCCCGGTTTCATCGCCACCGAGATGACGAAGGCGACCGCCGAGCGCATGAAGATCTCGTTCGAGGACCTCGTCAACGGCGCAGCGCAGACCATCCCGGTCGCGCGCGTCGGGCAGCCGGAGGACATCGCGCACACCGCGTCGTTCCTGGTGAGCGAGGGTGCCGGGTTCGTGTCCGGTCAGGTCATCTACGTCGCCGGCGGACCGAAGGACTGACATGCGCGCTTTCGAGAACATCGACGAGCTGGTCGCCGCGAAGGGCGAGCACCTCGGGTTCGGCGAGTGGCACGAGATCACGCAGGACCAGGTCAACCTGTTCGCCGACGCGACGCTCGACCACCAGTGGATCCACATCGACGTCGAGAAGGCCGCGAAGGGCCCGTTCGGCGGCCCGGTGGCGCACGGCTACCTGACGTTGTCGCTGGTCCCGTACCTGGTGCGGGACGTCTACACCGTCAAGAACATCAAGATGGGCGTCAACTACGGCAGCAACAAGGTGCGCTTCCCGCAGCCGGTGCTCGTGGGCTCCAGGGTGCGCGGCGGCGTCGAGCTGCTGGACGTCTCCGACATCGCGCTGGGCAAGCAGCTCGTGACCAAGGTCGTCATCGAGATCGAGGGCAGCGAGAAGCCCGCGTGCGTGGCCGAGATCGTCAGCGTGATCGTGCCCTGACCCGTCAGGGCTTGAGGCTGTGGATCAGCAGGTCCGCGTAGTGCTCCGCGAGCCGTCCGGGCGGGATGTCCCCGTCCGGGCGGTACCACGTGCCGAGCTGGTGCAGCGAGCCGAAGAAGTAGTACGTGGCGACGTCGGCGGGCACGTCGGCGCGGAACGTCCCGTCCTGCTGCCCCTCCTCGACGAGGCCGCGGAACTTCTCGTGGAACCGCCGCCGTTCCGCCCGCACCTCGCGCTGCTTCTCGGCCGAGAGGTGGTTCATCGACCGGAAGAACACCTTGGCGGCGTCGAAGTCGTCGACGCTCGTCACGATGACGTCGACCGCGGCCTCGCGCAGGCGTTCGGCGACGGGGCCGGTGCTCGACGCGATCTTCTCCAGGTGCTCGGTCTGCAAGCGCAGCAACCGCCCGTAGATCTCGTGCAGCAGGTCGTCCTTCGACCCGAAGTAGTGGTACATGGCGCCTTTGGTGACTCCGGCGCTCTCCACGATCTCCTGCACGGCGACCCGCTCGTAGCCCTTTTCCGCGAACAGGCGGGTGGCGGCGTCGATCAGTCTTTCAGGCACGGTCACGACCGGAGCGTACCTCCAGACCCAGGGGATTCGAGGCAATGATCAGTCGCTGGACAGTCGTCGTCGACCGCGATGACCTGACCGAAACCGAAGTCCTGCACGACGAACCGCCGAGGTCGTCCGACCTGTCGGACTGCGAGGTGCTGCTCCGCGTCAGCCACGTCGGCCTCACCGCCAACAACGTCACCTACGGCGTGGTCGGCGACCGGATCGGCTACTGGCGCTTCTTCCCGACCACCACGGAAGGCCGCGGCGTCATCCCGCTGTGGGGCTTCGCCGACGTCGTCGACTCCACTGTGGACGCCCTACCCGCCGGCACGCGCGTCTACGGCTACCTGCCGATGGCGAGCCACCTCGTCGTGCGCGCCAAGCTCACCTCGACGGGTTTCGTCGACACCGCGGACCACCGCGCTGACCTGCCCGCCGTCTACAACAGCTACCTCGTCACCTCGCAGGACCCGGCCTACGACGCGTCGCGCGAAGACCTGCAGGTGCTGTACCGCCCGCTGTTCATGACGTCGTTCCTGCTGGCGGACCGGCTGGCCGACAACGCTTTCTACGGCGCCCGAACGGTCATCGTCTCCTCGGCGTCCAGCAAGACCGCGTTCGGCACGGCCCAGTGCCTGCGCTCCGCGGGCGTCCGGCTGGTGGGCCTGACCTCGCCGCGCAACGTGGAATTCACCGCCGGCCTCGGGCTTTACGACACCGTGCTCCCCTACGACGCTGCCGTGGACGTCGAACCGTCGGCGTACCTGGACTTCAGCGGTTCGGCCGATGTGCGCAACGTGCTGCACGACCGCCTCGGCGCGGACCTGGTGAAGGACATCTCGATCGGCGTCACCCACCAGGCCGCCTCGGCCGACCCGCGCGCGGAGTTCTTCTTCGCCCCCGACCAGCTGCGCAAGCGCTTGGGCGACTGGGGGTCCGACGGGTTCGCCGAGCGCTTCGGTGCGGCTTGGCTTTCGTTCACCGCTCGGGCCGGCGACTGGGTCGGCGTCGCGCACCACAGCGGGCCGGAGGGGCTGGTCGAGGTCTGGAAGTCCGTGGCCGGGGGCAAGGCGGACCCGGCCACGGCCGACGTCATCAGCCTCTGATCTCGTCCTTGACCATCGCGAGGAACGCACCCCAGGCGGGCGCCGCGACGGTGGCGTCCGCCCGGCCCTTCGAGTCGCGGATGCGGGCGGATGGGCCGTCCACTGCGATCTCCACGCAGTCGC
>NZ_DASVFL010000099.1:0-35361 GCF_036380075.1 Lentzea sp.
CCGTCGCACGTCGCCTGGTCGGAGTCGCGGCCGCCGAGGAAGCTGCCGGACGTGCAGGCGTAGGCGATCGCGGTCACCCCCGCCGAGGCGAGCTCGGCGACGGCGCGGTCGAGGTGGTCGTGCATCGCGAGCAGGCTCGCGACCTTTTCCTCCTCGGAGGAGACCTCCGCGACGGCGACACGGCTGGAGAACACCGCCACGCCCTGCGGGAGGTACGCCGCGAACTCGGGTTCGACGGTGGTGTTGGTGGAGGGCACCACGATGCCCACGCGGGCTCTGCGTCCGTACATCAGCTGCCTCCGGGAACGAGCGGGACGCGGTACCCGTCACTGATCTCGGCGAGCAGGTCGACGGTCTCGTAGACGACGTCGAGCACTTCTCCCGTGCGCGGGTCGCGGAGGCTGCCGGCCCAGTCCCTGCCGTAGCGGATGGTGTTGTCGACGCTCGTGTACGTGCCGCAGTAGACGAGGTACGACGACGGCAGCTCGCCGACGCGTTCGGTCAGGATCTCGACGATCCGGTCGGGTGACAGGAACACCGACGCGTTGACGCGCTGGTACAGCTCACCGTCCACAGTGCACTCCAGGACCAGGTCCTCCCAGTGCGGCGCGATGTCGTTCCAACGCCAGACCTTGCGGCCCAGCACGCTCGGGCAGTACTGCTTGGCCCAGATGATGCTGTGCTTCTCCAGCACGCGGTCGGTGTGGTCCGACCCGACGCCGAGGTGGACCTCCCCCTCGTGGACGACGAGCACCAGCTCGACCTCGCCGGACGTCGTGGCGCTGTGCACGCCGATCCGGTCGTCGGTCGTCACGGAGGTCACCGACATCGGGTAGATCCGGGGAGCGGGGACGTCGAACGCGATCCGCACGCCGACGTCGGCCACCTCCCGCTGGTGCGCGACGGCCGCGTCCGGGTCGACCGTGGCGGAGCCCAGGTTGTAGAGGCGGTGCGGGGTCGTGACGAGCGTCTGCGGTTCCCCGCCCGTCCTCAGGACTTCGAGCGTGAAGGTGGTCACCCGCTGATCCTCGATTCGCAGTAGTGCCAAGGGAGAGGGCCGTCCCGCGGGGCGCGCGGGACGGCCTGGTCGTCAGCTCTCGTCGAAGACGCGGTGCAGCACCTGCGTGGCTTCCTCGATGGCCGGCATGCCGGCGGGCAGCCCGGCGAGAGCGATCGCCTCCAGCACCTCGCGGCGGCTCGCACCGTTCGCGAGGGCCCTGCGGGCGAAGTGGATGATGCCGTCCGGGTCGCCCTTGGTGGCCGTGGCGACGCCCACCAGCACGAGGTAGCGGGTCTTGAGCTCCAGCGCCCTGGGCTCGTCCGCGAACAGCAGCTCGGACGCGAGGGCGTCGTAGCGGCTCAGGATCCCGGGGTCGACCTCGTCGAGCAGCTCGTGCACCGGCAGCACGTACCCGCGCTTGGCCCGCACCCGCGCGAGCGCCTCGGAGTCGGTGTTCTCGGTGGTGGTCATTCTCAGATCTCCCTTCCGGCGAGCTCGCCTTCCCAGATGGCGTTGAAGACCCGGCGCGGCGACACGCTGTCGCCGATCGCGCGCACGGGCACAACTCCTTGCAGCGCGTGGAACAGGGCGTCCTCCGCCTTGTTGCCGGTGCTGAGCACCACCGCGTCCACGTCCTCGAACGCGGTGGACTCGCCGGTCCACACGTCGGCGAGCGTCACGGTGTCCTCGTCCACGGACACGAGCTCGTGGTCGGTGACGAACTTGACGCCCTTGTTGCGGATGCGCCGGTAGGTGGCCTGGAGGTCGCGGCTGGCCTCCAGGTCCGGGGCGACCTGCGGCAGCCGGGTCACGATGGTGACCTTGTGGCGCAGGTCGGCGAGGTGCTCGGCCACCACGACGGCCTGGCGTGCGCCCGTGTCGTCGAAGACGAACACCGTCGGGCCCAGCTCGGCCTTGCCCGCCATCACCTCGTTGATCGAGTAGACGTTCCACTGGTCGGCACCCGGCACGATCGTGCCGTCGCCCCACGACGACGGGCGCAGCGAGCTCCAGCCGTGCTTGAGCGGGGTGGAGCCGGTGGCGACCACGACCTCGTCGAACCCTGCGAGGTCGTCCGCCTCGGCCCGGTGCGAGAGCTTGACCTCCACCTGCGTCTCGCCGATCTGCGAGATCAGCCAGTCGGTGATGCCCTGCCACTCGGCGTAGGTCTCCGACCTCGCCATCAGCGCGACCTGGCCGCCCAGTTCGGAGTGCTGCTCGAACAGCGTGACGGAGTGACCCCGTTGCGCGGCGGTGAGTGCGGCGCGCAGACCGGCGGGGCCACCACCGACCACGGCGACGCGCTTGCTGTCCTTCGCCTGCTTCAGCGTGCCGACGCCGAGCTCCGACTCCCGTGCCACCGCAGGGTTGTGGATGCACGCCAGCGGCGAGTTGACGATCGAGGCGAGGCACCAGTTCGACCCGACGCACGGCCGGATCGTCGTGGCCTGGTTGCGCATGGCCTTGTTCGGCCACTCCGGGTCCGCGATCAGCGTGCGGGTCATGCCGACCATGTCGGCGTCCCCGCGCTCCAGCAGCGCCTCGGCGAGCTCCGGGGTGTTGATCCGGCCGACCGCCACCACCGGGATGTCCGGCAGCGCCGCCTTGATGCGGGCGGTGTCCTGGAGCTGGAACCCGGCCGGCTGGGGCGTCGCGCCGTAGATGTTCATGCGCTCGACGTAGGTGCCCGCGGTGACCGAGACGTAGTCGACGAGTCCGGTGTCCGTGATGGCCTTCGCGATCTCGGTCCAGTCCGCGTTGGTCAGTCCACCGGGGACGTCGCCGTCCGTGCCGTTGATGCGGACGCCGACGATCCGGTCCGGGCCGACCTCGTCGCGGGTCCTGCGGATGATGTCGAGGATCAGCCGCAGCCGGTTCTCGAAGCTGCCGCCGTACTGGTCGTCGCGGTGGTTGGTCGCCGGCGAGAGGAACTGGCCGAGCAGGTAGCCGTGCGCCAGGCCGTGCACCTCGACGCCGTCGAGGCCGCCTTCGGCCGCGTACCGCGCCGCGAGCACGTAACCGTCGACCAGCTCGTCGATCTCGGACTGCGTGAGCACGTGCGGCATCTCGCGGTAGACCGTGCAGGGCACCGAGGACGGCGCCCACACCGGCAGGCGGTTGACCGTGCCGCTGGTCTCCCGGCCGCGGTGCCAGGGCTGGGCCAGCAACAGGCACCCGTGCTCGTGCACCGCGGCGGCGAGCTTGCGGTAGTTGTCGACGACCGCGCGGTCGAACGCGAAGATCTTGCCCTTGTACGGCTGCGTGGTGGGGTGGACCGCCATCGCCTCCATGGTGATGACGCCGACTCCGCCGCGAGCGCGCTCCGCGTAGTAGTGCACGTGCGCGTCGCTGAAGTTGTGGTCCTTCACCAACTGGGTGCTGTGGGCGGTCATCCAGACGCGGTTCTTGGCCGTCTTCGGGCCGATCCGCATCGGACTGAACAGGTTCGGGTAGTCGCTCATTCCTCAGCCCTGCTTGAGAGTGTGGACGAACATTTCGCCGTTGGGCGCGTGCTGGTAGTTGGCCAGGCCCTTGCGCACGGCGTGCACGAAGTCGCGGTCGACCAGGTAGATGAAGCCGGGGTGGTTCGCCTGGATCTCGGCGGCCTTCTTCACGAGGGCGTCGCGCTCGGGACCGGGCTTGGTCGTGCCGACCTGCGCGGTGACCGCGTCGAGGTCGTTGTCGACGTAGCCGAAGGTGTTGAGCTTGCTCTTCGACGAGTTGTAGAGGAACAGCGAGTAGTACGGGTCGGCCACGGCCGGCGGCTCGAGGTAGAGCAACGCCTGGAAGTTGCCGTCGTGGAAGACCGTGTTGATCTCGGTCGCGCTGGCCAGGGTCTGGATCTTGACCTCGATGCCGACCTGGCGCAGCTGGCTCTGCAGCAGGATCGCGATCTGCTCGGCCTCGGCGCCGGGACGCGCGGGGCTGATGTGCAGCGTGATCGACAACGGGCCGACGCCGGCGCCGGACAGCAGCTTCTTCGCCTCGTCGACGTTGTGGTCGTACTTCGCGGCGTTGCCGAGGTCAAGGCCGTAGGCGGCGCTCACGGTCGCGGCGGCCGGCTTGTTGAAGCCGCGGTAGACGGCGTCGACGATGGTCTTGCGGTCGATGGCGAGGGAGATCGCCCTGCGGACCTCGTTCTTGCCGAGCACCGGGTCGGCGGCGTTGAGCACCAGCGGGATGCGGTCCGCGGAGACGCACGTCTGCACGTCGATGGCGGGGTTGCCGCGCAGCTGCGCGTACTGCTCGTACTGCAGGCCCGTGGCGTAGGAGGCGTTGCCGGTGGACAGCAGCTGCGCGCGGCTGGCCGGGTCGGCGACACCGACGAACACCAGCTTCTCGACGTCGCCGCGGGTGCCGGAGTAGTTGGGGTTCTTGGTGAGCGTCAGGCGGTCACCGGAGACGAAGTCGCTCGCGCCGTGCGTCCACGGTCCGAAGGTGGAGGCGTTGCGGGAGACGTACGCCTTGCCCCACGGGTCCTCCGCGGTGACGTTCTTCTTGATCTCGGTGCTGTCCAGGATCCGGAACTGCGCCCACGTCAGGATCGCGATGTCCATCGCGGACGGCTTGTCCATCTGGATCTCGAAGTTGCGGTCGTCCACGACCTTGATCGGGTCGGCCGCCCAGTCCGCGACGTCCTGCATGAGCGTGTTCGGCGTGCCGACCTTGAGCTGGATGAGCCTGTCGATCGTCCACTTGACGTCGGCCGAGGTCAGCGTGTTGCCCGCGGCGCTGCGGGCCTCCTTCAGCTTGACCTTGACGACCTTGCCGTCGGCGCTGCGCTCGTAGGACTCGGCGAGCTCGCCCTGGATCTGGTCGACCTTCGCGAGGGCCTTGCACCCCTGCTCCGGCAGGCCCTCCGTGCCCCAGCGGAACAGCGAGCTGCCGAGCTCGAAGCCGATGTTGCGCGACGGGTCGCCCTGGTAGTCGGCGGGGTCGAGGCTCGTGGGAAGACCCGTGATCGCGTAGGTGAACGTGGTGCCCGCCTTGGGCTTCTCCTGTGCCGCGCCACCGCCGCCGCACGCCGCCAGCGCGAGCGCTGCCACGACCACCAGTGCCGCCGGACGCACCACACCGGACTGGACGGTGCCTGCTCCAGAGGATCGGTCAAGCGATCTCCGAGTCATCAAACCTCACCTTGTTCCGCTCAACGGGAAGGGGCTAAGCTCCTGTCCCACTCTCAAGAACACGGTGACGCGCTGTCAAGGCTTCCTCGAAAACTAAGTGAAACAGCAACAACCGTCCACAGGCGAGACCAACATCAATTCCGTTGACTCAGAACGATTCCGGAGGGTCGCTGGATGACTACGCGTTCTCGTCTGCACGAGACGGTCCACAGCGGACGTCTCACCCTACGTAACCGGCTCGTCATGCCAGCGCACACGACCAACTTCGCGGTCGACGGCGCGTTCTCCGCACGGCACCTGGCCTACCACCGGGCACGGGCCGCCGGCGGGGTCGGGCTGATCATCACCGAGGGGATGCGCGTGCACCCCACGAGCCTCGGCCGCACCAACACCGTGTCCGCCTTCGACGACGCCGTGATCCCGTCGCTGAGCGTGCTGGCCGGGACGGTGCACGCCGAGGGCGCCAAGCTCGCCGCGCAGCTCCTGCACGTCGGCAGGCAGTCGGGCGGGCACAACATGCTGACCCCGGCGTGGGCCGCCTCCCCCGTCCCGTGGTCGTCGACCGCCGCCGTGCCGCACCAGATGAGCACGGACGAGATCGCGGAGCTGGTCGCCGCGTTCGGCGCGGCCGCCCGCCGGGTGGCGGCGGCCGGAGTGGACGCCGTCGAGGTCCACCTGGGACACGGCCACCTGCTCCAGCAGTTCCTGTCCCCCGCCACGAACCAGCGCGACGACCGCTACGGCGGCAGCCTGGCGAACCGGCTGCGCCTCACCCACGAGGTGCTCGACTCGGTCGCGGCGGCCCTGCCCGGCGAGATGCCGGTGATCCTGCGGATCAGCGCCGACGAGTTCGTCGAGGGCGGGCTCGGGGTCGAGGAGATGCTCACCGCCGTCGACCTCGTGGTCCGCGACCACGAGATCGACGTGCTGCACGTGAGCCACTCGGCCTACGTGGGGAGCGCGAGCATCTCCACGCAGATGGCGGACATGAGCTATCCGCCGCTGCCCTTCCGGCACCTGCCCCGCGCGTTCAAGCGGGAGTTCCCGCAGCTCGCCGTGCTCGCCGTCGGCCGCGTCGACACCCTCGCGAACGCCGAGGACCTCGTCGCGTCGGGCGACGCCGACCTCGTCGCGCTGGCCCGGCCGCACATCGCGAACCCGAACCTCGCCCTCACGCCGGTGTCCGGCGCGGCACCGGCGCGGGAGTGCATCGCCTGCAACCAGGGGTGCGCGGGCAGGCTGGAGGCGGGCCTGCCGATCAGCTGCGTGGTCAACCCCGAGGCCGGCCTGGAACGGGAGTGGGACGCGCTGCGCACCGCCGCCCGGCGCGGTGACCACGGCCGGGTCCTCGTCGTCGGCGGCGGACCGGCGGGGCTCGAGGCCGCGATCGCCGCGGCCTCCGCGGGACACCGCACGTGCCTCGTCGAGGCGGAGGACGAGCTCGGCGGCGCCCTCCGGCTGGCCGCCGCGCTGCCGATGCGGGCCGGGTTCCGCCAGTTCGTCACCGAGGCGGAGGCACTCGCCCGTCACCTCGGGGTCGACGTGCAGCTGGGTGTCCGGGCCGACGAGCAGCTCCTCGCGGACGGCTGGGACCAGGTCGTCCTGGCCACCGGCGCGGTGGAGGTGCCGGACACCCGGTTCCCCGCGCTGCCGCTCCACACCGCCGTCACCGACCCCGGCAGCACCGGCGGCCACGTCGTCCTGCTCGACGAGGACGGCACCACCACCGCACTCGCGCTGGCCGACCTGCTGCTGACCCGCGGCTGCCGGGTCACGCTCCTGACCGACCGCGCCGCCCTGGCGTGGCGCGTGCCCGTCTACTCGCGTCCCGGTCTGCTGCGGCGGTTGTCCGGCCGCGGCTTCAGCGCCGTCCTGTTCCGCACGGCGCTGCGCCTCGACGACGGCGTGCTGACTTACGCGGACCCGCTGTCGGGCGAGAACGGCGAGCTGGAGAATGTCTCGTCCGTGATCACCATCCGCCAGAGGTCCGCCGCCGCGCCACCCCGTCCGCCCGACCGCCTCCGCGCGGTCGTGGTGGGCGACGCCTACGCACCGCGAACGGCCCTGGAAGCGGCTTTCGAGGGCAGGCTCGCCGGCCTCTCGGCAGCGGACACCCCCGACGTCCGCGCCGCGGCAGCACCGCTGCGCGGCCGACTCTGACCAGAACCGGAAGGACGACCATGCAGGCGGTCGAACGGGTCTCAGCGGTGCTGCTGAGCTTCACCGAGTCAAGCCGCGACCTCGGCGTCACCGAGATCGCGGAGGCGGTCAACCTTCCCAAGAGCGCGGTGCACCGCATCCTGGAGGCGCTGACCAGGTCCGGGCTGCTCGCGAAGGACCCCGAGCGGAGCAGGTACAGCCTCGGCCCGCGGATGATGGAGCTGAGCCTCGCCTCCCTGGGGTCCATGGACATCAGGACGCTGTCGCAGCCGGTCATGGAGGACGTCCGCGACGCCGTCGGCGAGACCGTCACGCTGAGCTTCGTCGTGGGCAGGGAACGCATGTACGTCGCCCAGGTCGAGAGCAAGCAGGACGTCCGGATGACCGTCGAGGTCGGCAGGCGCGCCCCCCTGTACGCCGGGGCGTCGGGCAGGGCGATCCTGATGACGTTCTCCCCCGCCGACCTCGACGCCTACCTGGCGGGCGTCGACCTCGTGCCGCTGACCGAGCGGACGATCCGGGACAGGACGACGCTCCGCGCGATGCTGGACGTCGACCAGCGCCGCGGCTACTCGGTGAGCCGCGGGGAACGCGACCCCTACGCCGCCGCCGTCGCCGCGCCGATCGTGGCCAGGGGCAACCGCGCCATCGGGTGCTTCAGCGTGTGCGGACCGCACGAACGGCTCAAGGACGCGGTGGCCGAGACCTTGGGGCCGGTCATCACCGAGGCGGCGGCGAAGATGTCGTCCCTGCTCCGCGGCACCAAGGACTGACCGGGTTCGTCAACTGGAGGTGCGCAATGCCGGACAAGTCCGCGCTGCCGGGAAGAAGCTATCTCTACGTGCCCGGTCATCGGGACGGCCGCCACGTGCGGGCGGTGACCAGCGGCGCGGACGACGTGATCGTCGACCTGGAGGACGCGGTCCCCGCCGACGCCAAGGAGCAGGCGCGCTCGGCCTGCGCCCGGCTGCTCGCCGCACCCCCGCCGGACCGGACCGCCCGGCTGTGGGCACGGGTGAACTCGCACCCCGCGCACCTGGCCGCCGACCTGGCCGCGGTCGTGTCGCCCGCCCTCACCGGCGTCTGGGTGCCCAAGGCCGAACCCGCGCTGCTGGCCGAGGTGGACGAGCGGCTCACCGAGCTGGAACGCGACGCCGGCGTGCCGACGGGATCGACCGCGGTCATCGCGCTGGTGGAGACCGCCGCCGGCGTGCTGCGAGCGGAACAGCTGTGCCAGGCACCGCGGGTGCTGCGGCTCGGCATCGGCGAGGCGGACCTCGCGGGCGAGCTGCGGCTGCGTCCCGACGACGAGTCGAACCAGCTGCACGGCGTGCGGCTGGCGGTCGTGCTCGCCAGCGCTGCCGCCGGTCTCGCACCGCCCGTCGGTCCGGTGGAGATCTCGGTGCACGACGAGGACCGCCTCCGCGCCACCACGTCCGTGTTGCTGCGCCAGGGTTTCCGGGCGCGGACCGCGTTGCACCCGGACCAGGTCCCGGTGATCAACGCCGTGTTCACCCCGACGGCGCAGGAGGTCGAGGAGGCGACCGCGCTGCTCGCCGTCCTCGACGAGGCGCGGCGGCGCGGCCAGGCGACGGCCGTCGACCCGTCCGGGCGTCTCGTCGACCCGGCGGTGGTGCGCGGGGCGCGGGAGGTCCTCGACCGGGCGCGCTGATCCGGGCTCAGGCGGGCTCGCCCAGCTCCGACCTCATCAGCCTGCGCGCGTCGTGGATGCGCGACTTCACCGTGCTCACCGGAACGCCCAGCACCTCGGCGATCTCGGCGTAGCCGAGGTGGCAGACGTCGCGGTGCACCAGCGCCTCGGCCAGCAGCGGCTGGCGCAGGTGCAGTCGTTCCAGCGCGCCCAGCAGGTCGAGGCGCGAGCCGGCGACCACGCTGGTGCGCCGGGGATCGGCGAGGTCTCCCGGCAGGTCCGGCGCCGCGGTCTCGTCCCGCCGCACCTGCCGGAACCGCTGCCGGGCCACGTTGACCACCACGCCGTAGCTCCAGCCGCGGAACGTGTCACCGGCGTCCTTGTGCACCACCGTCTCGGCGATGCGCAGCAACGCCTCCTGCGCGGCGTCCTCCACGTC
Organism: Lentzea sp.; assembly: GCF_036380075.1. Lineage (NCBI taxonomy): Bacteria > Bacillati > Actinomycetota > Actinomycetes > Pseudonocardiales > Pseudonocardiaceae > Lentzea > Lentzea sp. The sequence goes on from NZ_DASVFL010000099.1 coordinate 9,378, forward strand.
CTCCGGCCGGTCGAGGAACCGCCCGCACGTCCGCAGCACCACCGGGCGCATCCGCGCCAGCAGCGCGTTCATCGCGGCCGGGTCGCCCCGGCCGGCCGCCGCGGCGAGCTCGTCGAGGTCCACGTCGGACGGGAGCACGTCCTCCTCCAGGTCAGAAGATGTCGGACGCCGCGAACTGCGTGACGTCGAGGCGGCCGTGGTCGCACACGGTCAGTTGCAGGGGCAGGTCGAGGTGGTCGACGTCGCCCGGCGGGCTGACGCGCAGGCCGGCGGCCGGGGGCTGGCACGGTCCGGTCACGGGTTCGTCCCCGGTCGGCACGGAGGTGTACGAGATCCTCGCGTAGGCCCGGCCTCCCGGCGGGAGCACCGCGGTGTCCATTGTGGACCAGACCGTGTTGTGCTGCACCGCGCTCATCGTCGCGCCGGTGCCGTCGAGCAACGCGTAGGTGCCGAACCCGAGCACCGAGCACGGCGACGGGCCGGAGTTGGTGAGCACGACCAGGAAGCCGTGGTGTCCCGCGGCGTCGAACCGCGCACGCGGGAACTCCAGCCGCCCGCTCAGGTCCCGCGTCCGGCACGGGAGGACGGAGGCGACCGGCGGCGGTGAGGAGGACGGCGACGGGACGGCTCCGGACGTGGGCCGCACCGGCGACGAGCTCGGCGTGGCCGAGGACGACGACGGCGGCACGGCGGACGAACTGGTCGGCCGCGATACCGGTGGAGGTGCCCAGGACAGCGGGGAGGGGTCACCGGCCAGCACGGCGGAGGGCTTCGCCGCGGGCGCCGCGAGCACCGCCAGAACGACGATCGCGACCACTCCCGCCAGTGCGGAAACCGTCCACAGGCGCATTCCGGACACGCGCATTTCCCCGTCCTCGCGATTGTCGGCGGCGCCCCGCAGTTCGACCGTACCAGCCCATTTCCGGGCGCACCGGAATGGCGGCCCGCGGCAGAGGCGGGAACACGCCGCGCGCGTTGTGCTGCAATGCTGGTGACATGAGCACCGCCCGGCCGTCCGTGCACGACCGCTTCCACTTGGACGGTCTGCTCGGCGTCGGCGGGTTCGCGTCGGTGTGGTCGGCCCGCGACACCGTGCTCGGCACCGAGGTCGCGGTCAAGGTGCTCGCCGACAACTGGACCGCCGTCCCCGAGATCCGCGAGCGGTTCCTCGACGAGGTCCGGATGCTGCGCCGGGTCTCGTCGCCGCACGTCGTGCGTGTCCACGACCTGGCGATCTCGGCCGACGGCCGCCCGTACTTCGCCATGGAGCTGGCCGACCGCGGCACCCTGGAGGAGCGCGCTGCCGGCACCCCGATGGAGCTCGCCGCCGCCCTGGACGTGGTGCGGCAGGTCACGGCCGGTGTCGCGGCACTGCACCGGACCGGGGTCGTGCACCGCGACCTCAAGCCGTCGAACGTGCTGCTGCGCTGGGACGCCGAGGAGCGGCGCGAGGTCGCGGTGGTCGCCGACCTGGGCCTGGGGAAGTCGCTGGCCGACGCGTCGGGCTTCACCGTCGCGGTGGGGTCGTCCGGCTACGCGGCGCCCGAGCAGCGCCGGTTCGGCGCCGTCGTCGACCGCAGGTGCGACGTCTACGCCCTCGGCGCGCTCGCCTACCGGCTGCTGACCGGCGCGAACCCTCCCGACCAGGCCCCCGCCCCGCGCGGTCTGCGTTCCCTGCCCGCCGGCCTGGGGGCGGTGGTCGGCCGTGCGATGGCACCCGTCCCCGCGGACCGCTGGCCGAGCGCGGAGGCGTTCGCGGCGGCCGTCGAACGGGCGGTGGCGGGCCACGGGCGTTCGCACTGGTCACGGGTAGCGCTGGTGCTCCTGCCGGCAGCTCTCGTGCTGGCCGTGGCCGCCGCCGACGGCACGGCCGGTGCCGCCGAGAAGACGATCACGTCCGCGGACGGCGCGTTGAGCGTGACCGTGCCCGCGTCGTGGAGCCGTCAGGTGAGGCTCGGGAGCTGGGGGCCTGCCGGGGCGGAGCGGCGGCCCGCGATCGAGGCCGCACCGGATCTCGGCCGCTTCCACGACCTCAGCGTGAACGCGCCGGGGGTGTTCGTCGGCCGTCTCGGCCCGCGGCAGGCCGAGGAGTGGCAACAGCAGGCCCCTCCCGCGGGCTGCGGCGAGCCCGAGCTGACCCGCTTCGCCTCCGCGAGCTGGTCAGGACCGGTGCGGCACTGGCGGCGGTGTCCCGGTCCCGGCCTCGACGAGGCGCTGCTGACCGGAACGGGTCCGGACGCTCCTGTCCTTTTCGTACAAATTCGCGGCGCCTATCCGGATGTTCAGCGGTTGTTGAACGGTGTGCGCGCCAATTGAGATGACGCGCACCGGTTTCCAGCCGCTTTCACGGGCGGAAGTTGGTGCGTTGTGACGAGTTTCAAGAAAGGTGTACGGGCAATGGCGCGCGGGGCATCTTCAGCCTGAAAGCGTTCACCGGGATCGAGCTCCGGCACGGTCCCGTGGCCGCCCTGGCGTTCCCGCTGGGAACAGGCAAGGAGCTCACTCATGCAGACCACCCGCACCACCGCGGTGGCCGCCGCCGTCGCAGCGGCCGCCCTGCTCGGCGGCTGCGCGGGGCAGAACGGCGGTACCGCCTCGCCCGCCCCCTCGTCGTCGATCGTCGCGCCGCCGTCCTCGTCGACCGCCACCGCACCGGCCCCGGCGGACACCCAGGCCGCCCAGCAGACACCGACCGGCGGACCCGCGGCGTGCAGGTCGGCCGATCTCGGCCTCGGCCTCACCGCGGAGGAGGGCGGCGGCGGCATGAACAAGATGCGGTACGTGCTCACGTTCACGAACAAGGGCTCCGCCGGCTGCACCCTGTTCGGGTTCCCCGGCGTCTCCTTCGTGACCGGCGACAGCGGCACGCAGGTCGGCGCCCCCGCGACCAAGGAGAGCGGGTCGCCGGCGTCGGTGACGATCCCGGCCGGCGGCAGCGCGTCGAGCCACCTGACGATCACCAACGCGGGCGTCTACGACCCGGCCGAGTGCGCGCCGACCGACGTCCGGGGCCTGCGGGTCTACCCGCCCGGCGAGACCGCGGCCCTGTTCCTGCCGAAGGAGCAGCAGGCCTGCTCGTCCGCCGACAAGTCGCTGCTGTCGGTCGGTCCCGTCCAGTCCTGACCCGGTCCTGACGCGGAGGTGCCCCACCGTCCTCATCGGACGGCGGGGCACCGCGCCGTCAGACGGCCCGCGCGATGGCGATGTTGCCCGCCAGCCGGTCGCCCGCCTCGTAGATCATGTACTCGCGGCCCTGGTAGGTGCCGAACGACGGCGCGGCCGCCCTGCCGTTGTCCGGCGACCCGGACACGGAGTCGTGGAAGACGCCCAGGTGCCTGCGCAGGGAGAAGTCCTTGCCGACCTCGGTGATCAGGATGTTGCCGCCGCTGCCGATGTCGGTGTTGTAGACGACGTACACGCTGTTGTTGCGGAACAACAGGTGCGGTCCGCCGACGTTGACCGCGCCGACGTCGCTGTGCCGGATCAGCGGGGTCTGCGAGAACGTCCAGTCGCGGGCGTTCGCCGACCAGCCCCAGCCGATGTCGCGGTGGTTCGTGCGGTTGTTGAGCATGAACACCATCACGTACCGGGCGCCGCGCGAGGTGAGGTCGTGCCGGAACACCCTGGCGTAGGAGGTCTCCGTCGTGCCCTCCGGCTGGAGCCGCGTGGACAGGACCTCCTTCTCGTAGGTGAAGTTGACGCCGTCGGCGGAGCTGGCCAGGCGGGTCACCGTGTTCTCGCCGTGGAAGTACAGGTACATGCGCTTGACGTCGTCGTTCCACATCGCGTGCGGCGACGACACGTGCGAGACGCTGTACTCGCCGGGCCAGCTCCTCGTGATGATCGGGTTTCCCGGGTACTCGGTGAACTCCTCGTCGAGGGTGTTCGCGTAGGCGAGGCAGATGCCGCCGGGGGCGTCGTGCGGCGCGTAGTAGAGGTAGTAGGCGGCCCGTGCGCCCGCGATGCGGTCCTTGGTGCCGCGGATGGTCGGGAAGATCAGCTCGTTGGTGGGGTTGTAGCGGAGCTTGCTCTTGACCAGGGCGAGCCTGCTGTAGCGGTAGTCCGGGAACCCGGCCGGTGCCGCGGCGGCGGGGACGGCCGTGCCCGCGGTGCCCGCCAGCAGTGCGGCGCTGCCGAGCAGCAGCCGGCGACGGTTCAGTGTCATGGAACGCTCCTCAACGCTGGGGAATTCCTCTGTGGACGGTCGCGGCCGTCAGTAGACGGCCACGCCGTAGGCCCGGAGTGCTTCCGTGACGGGCTGGTAGAACGACCGGCCGCCGCTGGTGCAGTCGCCGCTCCCGCCGGAGGTCAGGCCGAGCGCGGTGTCGTCGGCGAACAGGGGGCCGCCGCTGTCGCCGCCCTGCACGCAGACCGTCGTGCCGATCATGCCGGTCACGGTCGTGCCGTCGACGTAGTTGACCGTGACGTTCAGGCCGGTGACCTTGCCCCGGTGGAACCCGGTGGTGCTGCCGCTGCGGCCGACCGTCTGCCCGACCACCGGGTCGCCGGCGCGGGCGATGTCGCGCTGGGAGCCGTTGTACAGGTTGACGCTGCCGGGCCGGTTGATGTCGGCGGTGTAGCGGAACAGGGCGTAGTCGTTGCCGGGGAAGCTGGTGCCCACCCTGGACGCGATGACCTGGCCGCCGGAGGTGCTCCACGTGGACGTGGCGTTGCCGCAGTGGCCGGCGGTCAGCAGGTAGGCGGTGCTCGTGCCGGGAGTCTTCACGTTGAAGCCGAGCGAACACCGCACGCCGCCACCGAGGATGGCGTCGCCCCCGGTGATCGCCGGCCGGAACTCCCCGCCGACGCGTTCCAGCCTCGCGGTGTCGCCGAGTCCGCCGACCGCGGCCTTCAGCCGGTCGAGCGCGGGACCGGCGACGGTGGCGTCGGCGGACACCACGACCTGGTTGGTCACCGGGTCGACTCCCCAGGACGTGCCGGGGATCTTGGCCGTGCGTTCGAGCACGGCGGCACTGGCGGCGAGCGTCGTGGCGCTGTGCTTGACGACCCTCACGCGTGCTCCGGTCACGCTCCTCGCCGCGGCCTCGTCGGTCACCATGACGACGAGCTGCCCGCTTTCGTCCACATAGGACCCCGCACTCGCGGCCCCGAGCCGTGCGCCCAGCGCGTCGGCGAGCTGCGCGGGCTCGGCCCGCGCGACCGGCGCGCTCAGGACGAGCCCGGTCGTGACCGCGGCGGCCAGGGCGAGGGTGGCAGAGCGACCCATCGGTTCTCCTCGACTGTTTCCGTGGCGGAAGGCGGGGCGGCGCGCCTGGTTGCGGAAAGCCAGAGTGCTCGGTCGGGAGAAAAGCGTCCAGATGATAATTTTTATTTGTTCGCGGCCGGCGCCGTCATTGACGTGAAAATAGTATTAGCGTCTCGATTCACCGGGAGCGCACGGTTTTCTTGCGCCAGGCGCTATAGGAGCTGACCGGTCCCCCGTGCGGGCGGTACAGCCAGCGCCACGGGTGGACGAGCTGCGGTTCGACGGCCGCCGCGCGGGCGCGGAACCCCGGTACGGGCGCGAAGGTGACGGCCACAGACCGTCCGCGGAGCTGCTCGGTGACGTCGCCGCGGTGGATCTCCACCTCGCGGCGGGTGGCCAGGTCGGCGAGGGTCTCGGCCAGGAACACCAGGCGCTTGCCGGAAAGGTCGAGCCGGGCGAGCAGCGGTTCGTCGAACACGAACACCGCGGGCACCCCGGGATGGGCCGCGAGCGCCGGATCGTCGTCGCCCAACGACTCGGCGGTGAGCCACACGGCATCCGGATTCCCACTCCCGGCAGGCGTGCTCGGGCCACCCGTGGCGTCCGGGTCGGGATCGTGCCGCAGCAGCGGTTCCGGTGCGGGCGGATCGGTTTCCGGCGGTGTCGCGGGCCAGTCCTGAATCGGGCAGTCGTTCTTCAGCGCGCACCCGCCGCACAGTTCCGGCGCCCGCTTCTCGACCTGCCAGCGCGAGAAGCCGTAGGGCTTTCCGGTGCCCGCGCCGACCGTCCACTGCCAGCCCACCCGGTTGGCCGCGCGCGACCCGTCGAGCAGGTGCGTGAAGAACCGGTCCTCGCCGTCCGTCCACTCCGCACCGGCGCGCACGGTCCACTGCGAGGACAGCCACATCCGGGTCTGGTTGACCAGCCACCCGTCCGCGTGGAGCTCGTCTAGGCAGAACGACACGCAGTTCATGTCCTTGGGCCAGGGTTCGGCCCACTGCTGGATCGCGCGGGCGGGCGCGGCTCGCAGTGCGGTGGCCGTGCGCCTGCCGAGGCGCGCGTAGACGTGGCGGGCGTACTCCTGCCAGGCCAGCTCGTCGCGGAACTTGGTCCGGTCGCGCGGCGGGGCCGGTTCGGCCGCTGCCCAGGCCGCGGGCAGGTCGATCAGGCCGTGCCGGATGTAGGGCGAGAGCCGGCTGGCTCCCCGTTTCCCGCGGGGCAACACCTCGCTGCGCCGGGCGGCGTAGCCGGTGAGGTCCAGGGTGGCGAGTGCCGCGTCGGCGGCCTCCTGGCCGCCCCGGAACGCCGGGGAGGCGGCCGGGGTGTCCTGGCACAGGTCGGCCAGGTGCGTCCGCACCCAGTGGGTGGCGGCGTCGGGGCCCGGCTCGGGGGTGGGAAGCAGCACCCGGCCAGTCTGGTGCCCGGCAGGGGCCACCGCCGGATGGCCGGTGGACGGCCAGGGGCGCACCCACCCCGCTCGGGCCAGGTCACGTTGCTGCCATCCGCAGGTCCCCTTCCTGTCGTGTGAGCCGCTGTCCCCCGAGCCACCGCCGGGCGAGAGTTGAGCCATTCACGAGTGGAAGGAGGTGGATCAGATGCTCAAGACCCCGGACTTCGGTGACGAGTACGGCGATCAGGACGTGCGCTGCGTCGGCACCGGTGGCTACCACGACCTCGGCGACTACTACGGGATCTGATCCACCGCAGGCGGCCTGGCGCGGGGTCCAGGCCGCGGCCGGTGAGCCGCGCGAGGAGGTGCGAGGACGTGCGACTGGTGCGAGGGGCCGACGGCTGGTGGTGCATCGGCCGGTCGGCGACGGCGTTGCTGCCGGACGGACTGGTGGTGGGCGGGGAGCTCACCGCGGAGGGTCGCCGTCAGGTGGCGGTGGCGGGGGTGGACGACGTGCCCGTTCCCGACCACTACAGCTTGACCGTCGTGACGTCCACTGCCTGCAACCTCGGGTGTTCCTACTGCTTCCAGAACACGCCGGACGGGCGGCGGCGCATCGCTCCCGCCCGGCTCGACGCGCGGACCACCGCGGCCTGCGTGGCGTTCGCCGAGGAGCGGATGGCGGCGCTGGGCGTGTCGCGGCTGGAGTTGTTGTTGTTCGGCGGTGAGCCCCTGCTCAACCCCGCCGGGTGTCTGCACGTGCTGCGGGCGTTCGGTGCGCGGACGCAGGTCACCGCCGGCATGGTCAGCAACGGGGTGCTGCTCACGCGGCGCACCGCCACGCGGCTGGCCGACGCCGGGCTCGCGCACGTCCAGGTCACCCTGGACGGCGAGCGGGAGCAGCACGACTCCACCCGTGCGACGCGCGGTGGCAGGCCCACGTTCGACCTGATCCTGGCCAACGTGGCCGCCGCGCAGCAGCACACCGGGCTGCGCTTCACCCTCCGCGTCAATGCGACCCCGGACGTCCTGCCCGAGCTCACCACGCTGCTCGAACAGGTGGCCGCGGTGGTCGACGTCCCCCGCACCGGCCTCGCGATCGCACCCGTGCTCGACTACGGCGCCGGCGTCCCGGCACCGGGCGCACGGGCCGCGCGGGAGGCCGTGCTGGCCTGCGCGCGGGCGGCGGAGCTGGGGTTCCGACTTGTCCGGCCGCGCGACGACCACTGCGACTTCTGCTCCGAGACCGACGGCCTGCTGGGCGCGGTCGTCGCCCCGGACGGCACGTTGTTCAGCTGCTGGGACGCGGTCGGCGAGGACGACCTCGCGGTCGGCGGCCTCGCGACGGGCTACCACCCGGACTCCCCCGCGCGGTGGCGGCGCTGCGGCGGCGAACTGCCGCGGCCGCGGGCGTTCTCGGACGCCTTCGACGCCGGACTGCTCGACCTCATCCGCGCCGGTGCGCGCAAGGAGGTGACACAGCCATGACCGAACCCGAGCACCACGACGACGAGACCCCCTCGGCGCCGAACTTCATCGAACTGCTCGAAGCCGACGAGGAACTGACGACTCCCGGCCTCTGCGTCCCGTTCCGCTAGAGGTCACCGCGCACACACCGGAAGGAGACGGCCGTGCACCGACCCCACCAGCACCTGGTCCGCACCCGGCTGGCCAACGGGCTGCGGGTGTTGCTCGCACCCGACCGCACCGTTCCGGTGGTCGCCGTCGCGGTGCACTACGACGTCGGCATGCGCTCCGAACCCGAGGGCCGCACCGGGTTCGCGCACCTCTTCGAGCACCTGATGTTCCAGGGTTCGGAGCTGCTGCCGAAGCTCGACCACGCGCACCACGTGCAGGCGTCGGGCGGGGTGTTCAACGGCAGCACCCACCTCGACTACACGCAGTACCACAACGTGCTGCCCAGCAACGCCCTGGAACGCGCGCTGTTCCTGGAGTCCGACCGGATGCGGGCGCCGAACCTGAACGCGGAGAACCTGCGCGTGCAGATCGACGTCGTCAAGGAGGAGATCCGCGTCAACGTCACCAACAAGCCGTACGGGTGCTTCCCGTGGGTGACGCTGCCGGGAGTCCTCTTCGACAGCTTCGCGAACTCCCACGACGGCTACGGCTCGTTCGACGACCTGGACTCCGCGACCGTCGAGGACGCGCGCCAGTTCTTCGACCGCTACTACGCGCCCGCGAACGCGCTGCTGACGTTGTGCGGCGACTTCGACCCGGACGAGGCGCTCGCGATGGTGGAACGCCACTTCGGGCCGATCCCGTTCCGCCCCAAGCCTTCCCGGCCGGACTTCGCCGAACCGGAACTGACCGGTGAGCGGCGCACGGTCCGGTACGACCCGCACGCGCCGTTGCCCGCCGTGGCCGCGGGCTGGCGGGTGCCCGACCCCATCGGCCAGTGGCAGGAGTACCTGCCGTACCTGCTGCTCGCCGACGTGATGTCGGACGACGGGCCCGCGTGCCGGCTGCACCGCCGGCTGGTGCGCCAGGACGGTCTCGCGACGAGCCACCGCTGCTACCTCGGCATGCTCGGCGACCCGCTCGACACCGGCCACCCGACCGCGCTGGTGTGCAGCGCGCGGCAGACCCCCGGCACGAGCTCCGGGCAGGTGCTGGACGCGATCGCCGAGGAGTTCGCCCTCGTCGCGGAGCACGGCCCCGCCGAGCGGGAGCTGCGGCGGATCGCCACCCGGCTCAGCACGCGGTTGCTGGTCGAGACGGACGCCGTGCTGGCGCGCACGCAGGCGTTGGCGTCGCTGGAACTGCGCCACGGCCGCGCCGAGCTGCTCGGCGAGCTGCCCGGTCTGCTGACCGCGGTCACGGCCGGGCAGGTGGCCGAGGCCGCCGCGCGCATCACGCCGGACCGCCGGGCCGTGGTCGAGCTGCTGCCCGCGTCCTACCGGGAGAAGGAGCGTGCCGCATGACGGCGAGTGTGGTTCCCGCGTTGCGGCCGTGGCCCGGGATCACCTTCCCGGACGTCACGGAGGACCGCTGCGCCAACGGGTTGCGGCTCCTCGCTCTGCAACGGCCGGGCGCGCCGCTGGTCGAGGTCCGGCTGAGCATCCCGTTCGGCTCGATGACCCCGGGTCACCTGGCCCGTGCGTGGCTGCTGTCGGAGACGGTGCTGGCGGGCACCGCCGGGACCGGCCGGATCGAGCTCGCGGAACGCATCGGCGCGCTGGGCGCGAGCCTGCGCGCCGAGGTCGACCACGACCGGTTGCTGTTCAGCGGCACCGTTCTGGCCGACCGGTACGAGGAGCTGCTGGCCGTGCTCGCCGAGGTCGTGCGGGAGGCGACGTTCCCCGATCCCGAGGTGCCGGCCGAACGCCGGCGGCTGGCCTCGCGGCTGACCGCGGCGCGGTCGCAGGCCGCCATCCGGGCCAGGGAGATCCTGCACCGGCACCTCTACGGCGACCACCCGTACGGCGCGAGCATGCCGACCGGCGCCGAGGTCGACGCGATCTCCGCGGACCAGCTCCGCGCGCTGCACGCCGAACGGGTCGTGCCCGACCACGCCGTGCTCGTCGTGGTGGGACTGGTCGACCCGGACCTGGCGGTCGCGGCGATGCGCCGCCACTTCGCGGACTGGCGGCCGACGGGACTGCCGGTGCCCGACCTGCCGCCGTTGCCCGACGAGGCCCCCGCGGGCGCCTCCCGGCTGTTCCACCGGCCCGGCTCGGTGCAGTCGTCGATCCGCATCGGCGGTCCCGCGCTGCGCCGCGACGACCCGCTGTTCCCCGCGCTGCACCTCGCGAACCTGATCTACGGCGGGTACTTCTCCTCGCGGCTGGTCGCGAACATCCGCGAGGACAAGGGGTACACCTACACACCGCGCAGCAGGATCCTGCACAGCTCCGCGGGCTCGACGCTCGTGATCGAGGCGGACGTCGCCACGGACGTGACGGCGCCCGCGCTGCTGGAGATGTGGTACGAGCTGGGCAGGTTGTCGACGCTGCGGCCCAGCGCGCAGGAGCTGCGGGACGTCCGCCAGTTCGCGGCGGGCAACCTCGCGATGTCGATCGCCACCAGGTCCGGCCTCGCGACGACCCTCGTGACGCTGCTCGGGGTCGGCCTGGACCTCGACTGGATCCGGCGCAGCCCGGACCTGCTCGCCGAGGTGACGGCGTCCGACATCTACCACGTCGGCGTGCACCTGCTCGCGCCCAAGCTGCTCGCCGCCGTGGTCATCGGCGACGCCACGAAGTGCGAGGAGCCGTTGCAGGCCTTCGGCCCCTGGGTCGTCGAGTAGTCCGTCCAGCCCTCAGAAGCCCGGTTCCGCGCTGCGCGGAGCCGGGCTTTCGCGCGTCACACCCCCACCCCCACCCCACCCGCGGCCCCGCGGGGGCGAATATGGGGAACCACTACCCATGTGAGGACGCAACCAGGTGACGCAGAGTCTTCACCACTGGTGAACCGATCGGGGTGATGGGATGTCGCTGAGGGACCTCGGCTTCGACGTCGTTCAGGAGAGCGTTTACCGGAGCCTGCTGGCCGATCCCCTGCGCGACACGGCCACCCTCGCGTCGCTCACCCTCACCGGCGAGACCGCGGTCCTCGCGGCACTGGACGGGCTGCTCGGCCTCGGCGTGGTGGAGACGTCCGCGACCGCGCCGTGCGGGTACTCCCCCGGCGACCCCGAGGTCGTCATCGGCGAGCTGATCGAACGGCTCGAGCGCGAGACGTTGCTGCGCCAGCAGAAGATCGGCGGCACGCGGGCCGAGCTGGCGGGCCTCGCGGCGGGGTTCCGGCACGAGGCGCCCACCGTCGAGGTCGAGCACATCACCGACCCGGAGCAGATCCGCGAACGCCTGGCGGAGCTGTGCTTCTTCACCCGCTCCAGCGTCTACTCGGTGCAGCCGGCGCGGGCGTCGAGCGAGACAGCCCGCGCGGAGGCGTCCCGGCTGGACAACCGCAGCCTGGGCCGCGGCGTGACGATGCGGATCGTCTACGACGAGAAGCTGCTGCGCGGTGAACGCACCCGTGCGCGGCTCGGCGAGCGCACGGCGTCCGGCGCGCAGATCCGGTTCCGGCAGGGGCCGCTGTCCCGGCTGATCGTGCTCGACGAGCGCATCGCCGTCGTGCCGTCCGACCCCGCCGACACGAGCTCGGGTGCACTGGTGGTGCGCCAGCCGGGGATCGTGAGCGAGCTGGTGGCGCGGTTCCGGCAGCTGTGGGACGGCGCCACGGACTTCGCCGAGCCCGCGGACGTGCCGTCGGACGAGGACCGGTCGGTGCTGCGGATGCTCGCCTCCGGCCTGACCGACGAGATGGTCGCCCGCCAGATCGGCGTCTCCGTCCGGCACCTGCGCCGGCGGATCGCGCGGCTGATGGACGAGCTCGGCGCGGACAGCCGGTTCCAGGCGGGCATGACGGCCGCGAGACGCGGCTGGATCTGACCTCAACGGCCCTGAAATAGCAGGTGACACTGTTCAGGAGGAATGATGTTGCGCAAGTCGGGTAGAGATGGGATCGGCGAGGACGACGACGTGATCGGCGCGTTCGGCTGGGACTAGTGGCGTGGCCTGGAATGTGACCGCCATGTCCCAGGCCACACCACTGCGGCGGACGACAAGGGCGGGTACCTGCGGGTACCCGCCCTTGTCGCTGTCCGGGGACGGGGTCATCTTGTTGCCCGCGAGCGGTCCGGAAGCTGACGCGCCACGACCTTCCGAACGCCCCGCCCGGTCAGCAGAATTGTTTCCAGAGCAAGGGAAAAGGCCAGGAAGAAATCCGGGAAGGGGATCGGGAAATGAGCATCTCACTCGTGCACGCCGATCCGGACTTCTACGCCCCGCTCAGCCGGACGACCCGCCGCGGCACCGAGTACCGCGCCGCCGGGATGCCCGCGGACTGGAGCGAGCACCACCAGGACGTGTGGACCGGCTGGTACCCGCCGCACAAGCTCGGCGGCGTCACCGACGGCTGGAAGATCCACCTGTCGGCCCGCGCCGACCGCGCGCAGCACGTCCTCGACGTCGCCGCGCCGATCTTCGCGGCGCACGGCGTGGGGTTCAAGCACCTGAGCTGCTCGCTGTACTTCGTGGTCACGCACCACAAGCACGCCGAACGCAGCCAGTCGGGCAAGTTCTGCGCCGCCTACCCGCCGGACGCCGCGACCGCCGAGGCGCTCATGCGCGACCTCGCCGCCGCGTTCGACGGCGAGGAGGGCCCGTTCGTGCTCAGCGACCGCCGGTTCGGCGACTCCCGGGTCGTGCACTACCGCTACGGCGCGTTCGTCGCCCGGCGCAGGCTGACCACGCAGGGCTGGCACGAGCTGCTGGTGCTCGACGCGGCCGGCCGGAGCGTCCCGGACGTGCGCGGCACCCGGTTCAGCACGCCCGAGGGCATCACCGACCCGTTCGCCGAGTCCTCTGTGGACGCCCCGCGCACCGCGGGAGCGCCGGAGTTCGGCGGCGTGCGGTTCGACAAGGTCCTGCGCCACAGCAACGGCGGCGGCGCCTACCGGGGCACCGACGTCGCCACCGGGCGCACGGTGTTCGTCAAGGAGAGCCGCGGCCACCACGGACTGGTGAGCCCGGTCAGCGCGAGCCAGGACCGGCTGCGCAACGAGCACGCCGTGCTGCGGGAGCTGCACCGCGCCGGCCCCGGCTTCGCCCCCGAGCCGGTGCGGTACTTCCGCCACCTGGAGAACGAGTTCCTGGTCACCGAGTTCGTCGAGGGCCGCTCGCTGCGCTCCTGGTGGGTCGAGCACAACCCGGTCATCTGGTCCACCGCGACCGACGACGACTTCCGCGCCTACTACGCACGGGCCGCGAGGATCCTCGACGAGCTGGCCGCGCAGCTGGACCGGTTGCACGGCCTCGGGTTCGCGTTCATCGACCTGAGCCCGGACAACGTGCTCGTGGACGCCGACGACCGGATCCGGCTCATCGACTTCGAGACCGCCGCGCGCCTGCGCGGACCGCTGACGCCGATCGGCACGCCGGGGTTCTTCCCCGCCGATCCGCTGCGGTTCGCCGACGACCCGGTGCGCTACGACGACTACGCGCTCTCCTCGATCGCGCTGGCGCTGGTCGCGCCGATCAACACGACGGCCGACCTGAACCACGGCGTGCTGGCGCACCTCAAGGCGCAGCTCGACCCGCGCGGCCTCGTTCCGCACAGCATGTGGGCGCTGGCGACGCGGGTGCGCGACGCCGCTCCCGTCCCGTCGCCCGGCGAGGTCGCCGCGGATCCGGCCGGGTGCCTGGAAGCGTTGCGCGACAGCATCATCGCCGGTCTGCGTGACACGGACCACCCCGGCGGCGTGGTGCCGCTGGGACCGCGTTCCTACGCCACCAACAAGCTCGGCTTCGGCCACGGGCTCGCCGGCGTCGTGCACGCGCTGCACGTGGCGGGCGCACCGTCGGACGAGCTGCTGGACCGGCTGAGCACCCGTGCCCTGGCCGAGGCGGACGACCTGCCGCCCGGACTCGTCGCGGGACAGGCCGGAGTGGCCCTGGTGCTCGCCGGGAACGGCCGGATCGCCGAGGCGCAGGAGCTCCTGGCGCGGGCGGACGACCACCCGTTGCTGCACGGCTCCGCGACGCTCGGGTTCGGCTCCGCCGGTGTCGGACTCGCCCACCTCGCGCTGCACCGGCACACCGGCGACCGCGCCCACCTCGACCACGCGGTCCGGCACGCCGCCGGGATCCCGGACTCGCCGTCCGACCTGCTCGGCCGGCACGACGCCGTCGGACTCGTCGACGGACGGGCGGGCCTGGCGCTGTTCCACCACCACCTCGGCCTGCTGACCGGGGACGAGGACCACCTCCGGCGCGGACTCGGTCTCCTGCACGCCGAACTGGACCGCGCCGAGCTCTCCGAGGGCGGGCTGCTGTTCCCCGTGTCGGAGCGCGACCGCAGGCTCATGCCGTACCTGAGCACCGGCACCGCGGGAGTGCTGATGGTGGCGAGCCGCTACCTGGCGACCACCGGCGACGAGCGCGTCGCCGCCGCGGTCCCCGGCCTGCTGACCGGCCTGAACTGCGCGTTCACCCACTACGCCGGCCTGTTCGACGGCATGGCGGGGCTGAGCCTCGCCCTGCACGACCACGGCGGCAGGCACGGCGACCAGGACAGCCTGGACCGTGCGAAGACGTTGGCACAGCGCCTGTTCCTCTACGCCGTGCCCCACCGGACCGGGACGTACGTGCCCGGCGAGCACGCCCTGCGCCTCAGCGGCGACCTGTGGTTCGGGTCCGCCGGGGTGCTCACGGCGCTCGCCGGAGTGCTCGACGACCACCCGGACCCCCTGTTCGCGCTCGACGACCCCGTCGAGCGGAAGTAGGTCAACCGAAGGAGAGAGCCATGTCGGACATCAACGAGCTCCAGAACCTCGCGGACGACGAGAACACCGAGGCCGGCTACACGAACCCGATCGAGGTCGCGCCCGACAAGAGCACCGCCAGCATCGTCTGCTGACCCTGCTCCACCCGCAGTACACCGGCACACCCGAGCACTCACCGACCGAAGGAGACCGCCATGTCCGACATCAACGAGCTGCAGAACCTCGCCGACGACGAGAAGTCGGAGCCGGGCTACACCGAGCACGGCGTCGTCGCGCCGGACAAGAGCACCGCCAGCATCGTTTGCTGATCTGACCTCCACAGGTCACGCCAGGCCACGGGGCGGGGGCGGGGGCACTCCCCCGCTCTCCGCCCCGATGCGTTTCCCCGGAACACCCCTTCTCCGCGCCGCGGGAGGAACAGCATGAGCCGCGATTTCCGCTACTACTGGTCGGCTGAGGTCAGCTCCACCTTCGGGTCGACCTTCACCACGATGGCGATCGCCACCCTCGGCGTCATCGCGTTCGACGCGACGCCGGGCGAGCTCGGCTTCGTCAGCGCGGCCGCGGTGCTGCCCGCCTGCGTGTTCGGCCTGCTGGCCGGGGTGATCGGCGACCGCCTGCGCAGGCCGCGCCGGGTGCTGATCGGCTGCAACGCCGCGGCCGCCGCGCTCGTGCTGTCCGTCGCCCTCGGCGTGCGGGCCGGAGCCGCGACGATCTGGTGGCTCGCCGGGCTGTGCTTCGTCCTGGGCTGCATAGCCACCGTCGTCGAGACCGTCTACTTCACGCACCTGCGCAGCCTCGTGCCACCGGACCGGCTGACCGCGGGCCGCGCCCGGTTGCAGTCGGGCGAGTACGCCGCCCGCACGGCCGGGCAGGCGCTGGCGGGCGTGCTGATCGCCGCTCTGGGCGGTGCGGTGGCGTTGGTGGTCGACGCCCTGACCTACCTGGTGAGCCTCGTCCTGCTCACGCGCATCACCGCACCGGACGAAGGCGCACCGGCCCCCGTCGAGCGCCGGTCGCTCGTGGTCGAGATCGGTGAGGGCTTCCGGCAGGTGGCGAAGTTCCCGTTCCTGCGCACGTTCGGCGTCTTCACCGCGGTGCGGTCGATGAGCGTGGGCGCGCTCGCGACCATCGTGGCGCCGTTCCTACTGCGCGAGCTGTCCGTGCCGCTCGGTCTCTACGGCGCGCTCTTCGCGATCAGCGGCCTGGCGGGCCTCGCGGGCTCGCTCGCCGCGGGACGCCTCGCCGAGCGGATGAGCCTGAACTCGTTGGCGGTGCTGGGAAGCGCGGGCACCGTCGTCGCCGCGTTCGTGCTGCCCTCGGCGAGCGGACCGCTGCCGGTCGCGCTGACGATCGCCGTCGTGGGGCTCGCACTGCCGACCGTGTTCGGCGCGATCGCCAACGTCGGCCTGAGCGGCGCGCTGACCGAGCTCGTGCCGGAGAACGTGCTGGGACGCGCCATCGCGAGCCTGCGCACGGTCGCCACGGCGGCGCAGATCCTCGGAGCGCTCGCCGGAGGTCTGCTCGCCGACGCGATCGGCCTGCGGCCCACGGCGTGGGTGTGCGCCGGACTGGCGTTGCTCGGCTGCGTGCCTTTGCTGCGCGCGGTTCTGGTGACCCGCAAGCCCGCTGTGGCCGAGGAGCCGGCGGTCCTCGTATGACCGCCGTGCTCGCCATCGTCGGGGCCGGTCCGCGCGGCACCGGTCTGCTGGAACGGCTCGCGGCCAACGCCCGGCTGCTCCCCTCCGGCGGCTGCGAGATCCACGTCGTCGACCCGCACCCCGCCGGAGCCGGCCGGGTGTGGCGGCCGGACCAGTCGGAGTTGCTGCTGATGAACTCCCGCGCGGGCGACGTCACGATGTTCACCGACCGCAGCGTGCGCTGCGCCGGTCCGATCACGCCAGGTCCCACGCTCGCGGAGTGGGCCGGTGTCGGCGATGACGCGTTCGCGAGCAGACGGCTGGGCGGCGCCTACCTGACCTGGTGCTTCGACCGGGCGGTGAACGCATTCCCGTCCGACGTGAGGGTTGTCGTGCACCGGACGAGTGCTGTCGCACTGTCCGACGGAAGCCGGCAGACCATCACATTGGCCGACGGCTCGCACGTGGTCGCCGACGTCGTCGTGCTGGCACAGGGGAACGTGGGCGGCCACCGCGACGAACAGCAGCGGGCGCACCAGGAACACGCGGCCCGCACCGGCGGCACGTACCTCCCGCCGTCCTGCCCCGGCGACGAGGACCTGGACCTCCTGCCACCGGGCGAGCGCGTCCTGGTGTCCGGCCTGGGACTCGCGTTCGTCGACCTCGCCGTGCTGCTCACCGAAGGCCGCGGCGGGCGGTTCACCCGCAGCCGCGACGGCGTCCTCAGCTACCGCCCGAGCGGCCGGGAACCGGTGCTGCACGCGGGATCCCGTCGCGGCGTGCCCTACCTGCCGAAGCCGCTGCTGCCCCCGGTGACCGACCCGGCGCCCCGCTTCTTCACCCCGGACCTCCTCGCCACGGCCACCCCCGGCGAACTGGTCGGCGCCGCCTGCCGGGAACTGGTGTGGGCGCACTACCGCGAACTGTTCGCGGCGCACCGGGACCGCACCCGCCTGCCCTGGCGCACCTTCGCCGCGGAGTTCGCCGCGGTCGACGTGACCGACCCGGCGCTGGAGGCGCTGGTCGCCCGCGCGGTCCCCGCTCCGCAGGACCGGGCGGACGTGAGCTTCCTCCGCTCCCCGCTCGCCGGCCGGACGTTCGCGGACCAGACCGAGCTGGGCTCGTGGATGGGCGACCACCTCGGCCGCACGGTCGCTCGCGCCACGGACCCCCGGCACAGCGCGCACGCCGCGGTGCTGCACGGCCTCCTGACGGTCAGCGAGGTGCTGGAGCAGCAGACCGCGCCCACACCGGCGGCCGGGCGGGCGGCCGCGATGCTGTCGCGCTTCGCCGCCTACCTGGGGTCCGGTCCTCCGCCGCACCGGCTGGAGCAGCTCGGGGCGCTGTCGCGGGCGGGAATCCTCCGCTTCCTGGGCGCGGACCTGCGCGTCGACCACGCGGCCGACGCCTTCCGCGCCCGCACGGCCTCGCTCCCCTCGCCGGTGACGGCCCGCCACCTCGTGGAGGCGCGCCTGCCCGACCCCGACGCCCGTGCCCACCCGCTGCTCGAAAACCTGACGCACGAACGACTTCGCGTCCCCGTCGACCCGGACACCTTCCAGGTCCTCGACCGCGCGGGCAGTCCGCACCCGCGCCGCCTCGCGCTGGGCCTGTTCGCGGGCGGCGGGGCGCTGGGCGCGTTCTCCCGGCCCGGCCGCGACGCGCCGTTCTTCCGCCAGAACGACGAGACGGCGCGCCGCGTCCTCACCGAGCTCGGCGCCCTCGTGACGGCCGGGGTCTGAGAGCGCCGCCCGTCACGACTGACCGATGGCGAACACGTGGAGGTTCGCGTTGGACGGCAACGTCACCGAGGCGATCACCTTGCCCTCCGGCGCGTCGAACGGCGTGGTCGCGAAGATCGACGCGCCCGGCTCCGGTCCCTTCGGCCGGTTGCGGTACTCGGCGCGGGCGACCAGCGTGTTGCCGAACACCGGGTTCTGGCCGCCGCCGGGCAGCACCCAGTCGCCGAACGAGAGGTCGGCCTGGCCGGTGGTGCCGTCGGTGAACGTGACCGTCGCCGTGGCGCGCTGGTCGCCGTTCGTGGCGGCGCCGACGAACGTCAGCCGGGTCGCCGTGCCGGCGAGGGCGATGGTCTGCCCGGCCGGCACGACGTTGTCCGGGCGGCCGGCGGGCGCGGCGGGCCAGGTGAACGACGTGCCCGCGACCTCGCGGGTCGCGCCGCCCACCAGTCCGGCGGCCGCCAGCGCCTGCCGGGAGTAGCTGTTCCCGGCCCTGTCGACGTCCGCGGACCCCACGTCGCCGTCATCGGAGACGCCGACGTTCGCGTACGCGGCGGCGAGCCCGTCCTTCTTCGCCACCAGCACGATCACCGAGCTCGGCGAGGTGGTACCACCCGCGCCCCGCACGGCCACCGGCAGCTCGCGGTAGCCCTCGGGGGTGCCCGGCGCGACGGCCACCGTCAGGGTCGCGGTGCCGCTGCCGGTGCCGGTGTCCAGGTCGAGCCGCCGGGGACCGGTGACGGTGACGCCGTCCGGCGCGGAGGTGGTCACGTCGAGCGAGCGGTCGCGGCCGCCGAGCCGTTGCGCGCTCACCTCGACCTGGCCGGTGCCACCGGGTTCGACGACGACCTGGTTGGTGACCGCGGCCAGGAACGGCTTCTCACCGTCGCGATAGGACGGTGGCGTGCTGCCGGTCCCCCAGCGTTCGTCCGGGGTGGATGCCAGTGCGAAGTCCAGGCGGCCGCCGGTGCGGAACGCGGTGCGGGGCAGGTACGTGCGGTCCCAGCGGAGGCCGTTGAGCTTGAGCCCGTGGACGTACGGCGCGGTCGTGGCGGCCTCGGGCGCGCGGATGTCGAGCTCGCGCCCGTTCGGCAGCGAGATCACCGCGCGTTCGAACAACGGGCTGTGCACCACCAGGTCCGGTGTGCCGGGCGTGGAGGGGTAGATGCCGAGCGCGGCCCAGACGTACCACGACGACATCGCGCCGAGGTCGTCGTTGCCGGGTGCGCCGTCGGGGGTCGCGCTGAACTGGGTCGTGGCGATGCGGCGGACGACCTCCTGCGCCTTCCACGGCCGGCCGACGTGGTTGTAGAGCCACGGCACGCCGAAGTTCGGCTCGTTGCCGATCCACATGTGCGGCTCGTTCGGGCCCACGTTGAGCTTCTGGAAGAACGCGTCGAGGCGCTGCGACACCGCCGCCGGGCCGCCCATCGCCGTGACGAGGCCCGCCGGGTTCTGCGGCACCGTCCAGGAGTACTGGGCGGCGTTGCCCTCGTCGAAGCCGTTCTGGCCGAACCTGCCCGGCTGCGGCGGGACGAAGCCGGGTCCGTCCGGGAACCGCCCGTCCTGCCCGCGCGGCGCGACGTGGTCGGTGATCGGGTTGAAGACGTTCTGCCAGTACTGGCCGCGCCGCGAGAACTCGCGGGCGGTGGCGTGCTCGCCGACGGCCTCGGCGAGCCGGGCGATGGCGAAGTCGTCGACCGCCCACTCCAGCGTGATCGACGCGCCGACGCGGGCGTGGTCACCGCGAGCGGCGTCGTTGTTGGGCATGTACCCACGGGCCGTGTACTGCTCGATGCCGGGCCGTTCCCGGTACGCGCCCGGCGTGTTGTCCACCGAGGTCGCGCCCTTCACGAGGTACTTCAGCGCGGTTTTCACGTCGAAGTCGCGCGCACCGAAGGCGTGCAACGTGGAGACCAGCGCCACCGAGCTGTCGCCGGTCATCTGCCCGGTGTAGTCGTTGGCCACCGGCCAGCGCGGCCACCAGCCGCCCTGCACGGCGTCGTTGGTCAGCGACTGCGCCATGTCGCCGGCCTCGCGGGGGAAGAGCATGGCCTGCAACGGCGCGAGGGAGCGGTAGGTGTCCCAGTCGGAGAAGTTCGCGTACTGGTGCCGGCCCTCCGGCAACGTCCTGATCCGGTTGTCGAACCCGATGTAGCGCCCGTCCGCGTCGTCGAACGTGTTGGGGTGCATGAGGGAGTGGTAGAGCGCGGTGTAGAACGACTTGAACTGCGCCGCGTCCCGGCCCGCCACCCGCACCTTGCCCAGCGCCGCCGACCACGCGTCCCTGGTGGACTTCCGGACGGCGGCGAAGTCCCAGCCCGGCACCTCCGCTGCCATGTTCGCCTTCGCGCCGTCCGTGCTCACGTAGGACATCGAGACCTTGGCCCGCACCACGGCGCCGGAGCCGAAGGTCAGGTACGCGCCCGCCCTGGACGCGTCGGCGCTGTCGGAGCCGGGGGTGACGGCACGGCCGTCCCACGTGCCGTGCGCGGTGAACGGCTGGTCGAAGGTGACGTGGTAGTAGACGGTGTACTCGTTGCCCTTGCCGCAGAAGTCGCCGGACGTGGCCGACCCGCTGAGCTCGCGGTCGCCGGTGATCCGGACCTGCGCGCGGGGGTTGCCGCCGAGGCTGGCGCCCGCCTTGACGAGCACCTGCGGCGTCGCGCCCTCCGGGTAGGTGAACGTGGCCAGTCCGGTGCGGGTGGTCGCGGTCAGCTCGGCGCGGACGTCTCCGAGCGTCACCGCGTAGTAGCCCGGCTCGGCCTGCTCGCCGTCGTGGCCGAACGCCTCGGTGCGGTCCCAGGGGGCGCTGCCGACCTCACCGGCGACCGGCAGCAGCGGCACGTCGCCGAACGCCGAACAGCCGACCGACGCGTGCGTGAGGCTGAACCCGCGGATGCGGTCGGAGTGGTACTGGTAGCCGGCGTAGGAGCCCTTGGTGTCCGGCGAGAACTGCATCATGCCGAACGGCGTGGCCGGGCCGGGGAAGTTGTTGATCTCCCCCACCGTGGCGCCGCCCTTGCCGGTGCCGATCATCGGGTCGACGTGCGCGACCGGGTCGGCCACCAGGTCGGACATCGTTGTCGGAGCCGCCGCGGCGGTGGTGGGCGCGCCCAGGACCACCGCCAGAAACGCCGCCACCGCGAACCTGACTCGCACCGGGCCTCCCCCTGTCGTCGACGTCGACGAGTCCGAACCTTCCGATCAGGGGTGGCCGCGTCAACGATTTGCCGAAGACTTGGCTCGTCCACGACAGCCGGGGGATGACAACCGTGTCAACGACCAGCGGAACGCGCGGACCCGTCCTCGCCGCTGGGCAATCCCGGCCGGGCCCGGCAGGATCGGAACGCCGGTGCCCGACCGGTTCGCGTCCCCGCCGTCACGAGGTGGCCAGAGATGCCAGAGGACCAGTACACCCGCCAGGACCCCCGCACCCAGTACCCGCGTCCCGGCGACCGGGACGCGCGGGAGCCCGACCACGGCGAGCGCACCTACCGCGGCAGCGGACGGCTGCCGGACACCGCGGCCGTGATCACCGGCGGCGACTCGGGGATCGGCAGGGCCGTCGCGATCGCCTTCGCCCGTGAAGGCGCCGACGTGCTGCTGTCCTACCTCGACGACGAGCAGGACGACGCCGAGCGCACCGCCGAGCTGGTGCGCGAGGCCGGGCGGAGGGCCGTGCTCGTCCCCGGCGACCTGCGCACCGAGGAGATGTGCCGCGAGGTCGCCGAACGCGCGCGGGAGGAGTTCGGGCGGATCGACGTGCTGGTGAACAACGCGGGCCACCAGCTGATGCGCTCCGGCGGTCTGCTCAGCGTCGGCGGCGACGAGATCGACGCGGTCTTCCGGATCAACGTCTACGCGATGTTCTGGCTCTGCAAGGCCGCGGTGCCGTTCATGCGCCCCGGCTCGGCCATCATCACCACCTCGTCGATCCAGGCGTTCGCCCCGCTGCCCGTGCTCATGGACTACGCCGCCGCCAAGGCCGCCGTCGTCAACTTCACGAAGAACCTCTCGGCCGACCTGATCGGCAGGGGCATCAGGGTGAACTCCGTGGCGCCCGGCCCGGTGTGGACACCGCTGACGCACGCGACGATGCCCCCGGAGAACATCGGCGGCTTCGGCGCGCGGACGCCACTGGGCCGTGCCGCGCAACCCGCGGAGCTGGCGCCCGCCTTCGTCTTCCTCGCGTCGCAGGAGTCCGGGTACGTCACCGGCGAGGTCCTCGGCGTCACCGGCGGCGACCCGATCACCTGAGTCAGCAGGTGACCTGGACGGTCGCGGCCGGCTTGAACGACACGTGGACGTGGTCCATGTGGTTGGCCGTGGGGCTGCCGCGGTCCTCCATGGCCGAGTAGCCGCTGCCGTCGTTGTAGCGCTGGCGCCAGATCACGTAGGTGACGCCGAAGGCCTTCTGGTTGGCCAGCACGTAGTCGGCCAGGGCGTTGCCGGTGGCGGTGTCGACCATGAAGTCCAGCGCCAGGCCGAGGGGGTGCTCGCCGGAGCCGCCTCGACCGGCGGCGCCGCCGATGTCGTCGACGCCGAACTTGCCCGCGACGTGGTGACCGACCTGCGCGACGTGCGGCTTCACCCCGTCCAGCGTGGTCGGGCACGGCGGCGGAGGGGGCGGGGGCGGTGGCGTGGTCGTCTGCTGCGTCGTCGTGGTCACCGGCGGGACCGTGGTGGTCATCGGCGGCTCCGAGGACGGCGTGGTGGTCGTCGTCGGGACCGGCGACAGCGACTGGCTGACGGAGGTCGTCGGGGCGCCCAGCTGGGCGGCCGCTCCGGTCGGGTCGACCGGGGTGTCGGAACCGCGGACCACCCAGAAGGTCGTGGCCAGACCCGCGGTGAGGGTCACGGCGACCGCGATGGGCAGCTTCTTGCTGGCTGTCGGATTCGTTCTATGTCGGCCCGGCATTCGGGAGCACCTTGCGTCGGGGACGGGGCATCTTCACACGGCCCGCCACATTACGAAACGAACACGACAACGTCACAGACGAGTGTTCATGCTCACATCGCCGCTGGTGAGCGCACCGCTACCGCACGTGACAGCCGCAGGTCGCGCCGGGGCGCGTCAGACCACCGACCTCACCGTGCCGCCGTCGACCCGGATCGTCGCGCCACTCACGTAGTCCGCGTACGGGCTCGCGAGGTAGGCCACCGCTCCGGCGATCTCCTCCGGCCTGCCGAACCGGCCGACGTCGTTGGGCACGAGCGACGCGACGGCGTTGCGCTCGATGTCCTCCCAGGCCTCGCCCCACCCGTTGGCGGGCGCCTGGGTCGTCAGCCACCGCTCGACCGAGTCGACCATGATCGCTCCCGGCGAGACGACGTTCGAGGTCACACCGGTGTCCTTCAGCTCGCGCGCCAGGGAGACGGCGAGGGTGTGCCGGGCGGCCAGGGTGGCGCTGTAGTGCGGCTGGACCGCGATCGGCTGGGAGCCCAGCCCGCCGCCGATCTGGACCACCCTGCCCCAGCCGCGGGCGCGCATGCCGGGGACGAGGCGCTGGATCATCCGGACGGCCGACACCACGTTGGCCTCGTAGATGTCCCGCCACTCCCCCGGCGTCGCGTCCTGCCAGCCCGTGTGCGCGTACCCGCCGGCGTTGTTGACCAGCACGTCCACCTCGCCGGCGACGGCGGCGACCGCGTCCGCCCCGGCGTCGGTGGCGAGGTCGCCGATCGCGACTCCGACGGCGCCGATGTCCGCCGCGACGGCGTTGGCGCGCGACTCGTCACGGCCGTGCACGACCATGTCCGCGCCTTCCGCCGCGAGCAGCCGTGCGATCGCCTCGCCGAGGCCCGAGCTCGATCCCGTGACCAGGGCGCGCTTGCCCCTCAGGTTCAGTTCCACCGCGTTCTCCACATGTCTACAGTCGTATACTTCGCTCGAAGTCTACACTCGTATACATGAGTTCCGCACACCGCCGAGACGCCGCCACCACCCGCGCCGCGATCCTCCGCGCCGGCGTCGAGGCGTTCACCCGGTTCGGCTTCGACGGCGTCGGGGTCCGCGAGATCGCCCAGGCGGCCGGGGTCAGCGCGATGCTGGTCAACCGCTACTTCGGTTCGAAGGAGGGACTGTTCGCCGAGGTCGTGGAGGTGTCGATGACCGACCGCACCGTGCTCGGCGGCGACCCGGCCACCCTGGCGCGCGACATCGCCGCGACGCTGGTGCGCCGCACCTCCCCCGCCGCGGACGACCTGTCGCCGTTCCTGCTCATGCTGAGGTCGGCGGCCAACCCGCGCGCGGCCGAGATCCTGCGGGAGAACATCGAGCGCCACGTCGAGGCGCACGTGCACGAGGTGGCACCGGACACCCGCGGCACCGACCGCGCGGCCGTGGCGCTGGCGCTCATCGCCGGGTTCTGGCTGCTGCGCAAGGTGATCGGCAGCAGCGCGTTGAACGAGACCGACGAGAAGACGGTCGAGGCGACCCTGACCCGGCTGTTCGAGGTGCTGCTCCCCGGTCCCGCTTCCCGGGGATGACCGCGTCAGGCAGGCGGACTCATCTCGACGTCGCTTCGGGCGTCCACGACCCGTCCACCGCGATCCCGGCCGCCGCCGCGATCCGGTCACGCGACTCCAGCACCCGCTCGCGCAGCGCGGGCAGGTCGACGCCGACCAGGCGTCCGTCGCGCTTCACCACCCGGCCCGCGACGAAGACCGTGTCCACCAGGCCGGGGTGACCGGCGGTGACGATCGTGCCGGCGGCGTTGCCGACCGGGAAGACCGAGAGGTCATCGCCGTCGAGCAGCACCAGATCGGCGTCCTTGCCCACCGAGATGCTGCCGGTCCTGGCGTCGAGTCCGCAGGTCCTGGCGCCGTTGATCGTCGCGAACTCCAGCACCTCCCGCGCGGTCAGGCCACCGCCGAGACCGCGCTGCACGGCGAAGGCGGTGCGCATGGCGGAGAACATGTCGCCACCGGCGGACGGGCAGTCGTCGACCGACAGCGAGGGCCGGATCCCGGCAGCGAGGACGCGTCCGGTCTCCGGCCAGCCGTGGCCCATCTTGAGCTCGACGTCGGGACTGATCGACACCGAACAGCCGTGGTCGGCCATCATCGCGAGCTGGTCGTCGGACAGGCCGTTGCCGTGCACGACGGTCGTGCGGTCGTCGAGCAGCCCCCGGTCGCGCATGTCCGCGATCGGGCGGCGGCCGGTGGGCCAGCCCGTGCCGCCGTGGACGTGCACGCTGACGCGCAGACCCAGCTCGCGGGCCAGTGCGACGTCGGCGGCGGTGGTGTCCATCGAGGTCACCTGGGGGCCGCGCAGGCCCAGCACCATGCCGTCGCCGGGCAGCTGCGCGCGGACGCGGGTGACCTCGGGCGCGATCGGGGCGTCGTCGACACCGGCGCCGTAGCAGAAGATCGACCGTCCGGGCGCCTCCCGCAGGGCCTGGACCGCGGCATCGGCGTTGTCCGGGTGGTCCGCGCAGTGGAACCAGTCCAGCATGGTGGTGACGCCGGAGCTCAGCGCCTCCAGCCGGCCCAGGAGGTTGCCCAGGTACACGTCGTCCGGCCGGTAGTGCCGCCGCAGGGTGCCGTGCACGGCAACGCCGTACTGGCCGAAGGTCCAGCCCGCCCCCACCCCGCGGAACGCGGTCTGCCAGGTGTGCCGGTGGGTGTCGACGAAACCGGGCATCACGATCTTGCCCGTCGCGTCGACGACCTCGGCGCCGGTCACGTCGAGCCCGA